>CAZXNY010000082.1:0-10041 GCA_964642205.1 uncultured Caulobacteraceae bacterium | reverse complement strand
TGATCGTCAACAACGACTTCTGAGCGCGCTTAGGCGGCGCGGTCCGCGGCGTCTTCTTCGATCGCCGCGTCTTCCGGCGCGAGCACCGGCTTGCCGAGCAGCATGTCGGCCGCCTTCTCCGCGATCATGATCGTCGGCGCGTTGGTGTTGCCGCCGATCAGCGTTGGCATCACGGACGCATCGATCACGCGCAGGTTTTCGATGCCGCGCACGCGCAGCTCGGCATCGACGGGCGCTTTCGGATCGGCGCCCATGCGCACGGTGCCGACTGGGTGATAGATCGTTTCCGCGGTTTGGCGGATCCACGCATCGAGATCTGCGTCGCCAACAATGCCGGCCCCCGGGCGCATCTCCGGCCCGCGATACGCCTTCATAGGTTCGCGCCCGACGATGTCGCGCACCATGCGCACGGCATCGCGCATCGTGCGGCGATCGAGTTCGCTCTCGAGGTAGTTCGCGTCGATCGCCGGATCGGCGAGCGGATCGTTTGAGGCGAGGCGCACCGTGCCCTTGCTTTCGGGACGGAGTTGGCAGGCGTGGATCGTGAAGCCATCGCGATCTGGCGCGACCTTGGCGTGGTCGATCATGATCGCGCCGACGAAGTGCAGCTGGATGTCTGGGCGGTCGAGTTCGCCGCGCGTTTTCAGGAACGCGCCGGAATGCAGGTGGTTGGTGCGCCCCGGCCCTTGCTTGCGCAGCATGTAATTGAGGCCAACGAGGCCCTGTTTCGCGCCCTTTGTGAGCGAATAGACCGTGATCGGCTTGGTGCATTCATAGATCACCGACACATCGAGGTGATCTTGCAGGTTCGCGCCGACTTCCGGCGCATCGAGCGCGACGTTGATGCCGTTCGCTTTCAGGTGATCGGCGGGGCCGACGCCAGAGAGCTGCAACAGATGCGGCGACTGCACCGCGCCGCTGGTGAGCAGCACTTCGCCGCTCGCGAACACTTTCTGCACGTTGCGGCCAACGACATACTCGACGCCAACGGCCATGCCGCGCTCGATGATCACTTTCGTTGCGCGCGCATTGGAGATGATCGTGAGGTTCGGACGGTTGCCGACGATTGGGCGCAGGTACGCCGCCGCCGCGCTCCAGCGCTCGCCGTCCTTAATCGTCAGGTGATACGGCCCCATGCCTTCTTGTTGGTAGCCGTTGAAATCGCGCGTCGTCTTATAGCCAGCCGCTGCGCCCGCTTGGATGAACGCTTTGTAGAGCGGTGAGCCGGGCTCGGGGCGCGACACCCAGAGCGGGCCGCCCTCGCCGCGCCATGCATCGCCGCCGTCTTCGTTGTTCTCGCTCCGCTTGAAATAGGGGAGCACATCCCGATAGCCCCATCCGGTGAGGCCCATCTGGCGCCATTGATCGTAATCGCGCGCGTGGCCGCGAATGTAGATCATGCCGTTGATCGAGCTTGAGCCGCCCCAGCCGCGGCCGCGCGGCCACCAAAGCTTACGGTCGTTCAGATGTTTCTGCGGCGTCGTCCAGAAGCCCCAATTGTACGGGCCCTTGGCCTTCATGATGGAGCCGACGCCCGCGGGCATGCGCACGAGCAAGCTCTTGTCGTTGCCGCCCGCTTCGAGGAGCGCGACCTTGATATTCGGATCGGCCGTCAGCCTGTTGGCCAGCGTGCAGCCGGCGCTGCCCGCGCCCACGATCACGTAGTCGTACCGCCCGTCATTCGCTGCCGCCACGTCACGCTCCCTTTTGTTGGCGCGCATGTTGACGGCGCCGTCACGATTTTCAAGCCGCGTCTCGTTTCGGAGCCGCTGTTAAGGGTTCGTTACGGTAAGCGGCGCATTAATCCCGCCATGACTGCCGCCGCGCTCAGCCTTGCCGACGTCTATACGAAACTGAACACGTCGCGCCGGAACGACCCGGCCGAGCGCCGGCGCTACCGCCGCGTGCCCGTTGGTTTGACCGGACGCATGATGGGCGCGGACGGCGCCGAACATGACTGCCGCAGCGCCGACATCTCCCCTGGCGACATGCGCATCGCCGCCGCCGCCTCGGTGAAGGTTGGCGACCGGGTGGTTTTCTATCTGGAAGATCTCGGCCGCCTTGAAGGCCACGTGGTGCGCAACATCGCGGCAGGGGAGTTCGCGGTCGTGCTCTCCGCGACGGCTCATAAGCGCGAAAAGATCGCTGAATTGCTGACCTGGCTCATGAGCAAAGAGATCGCCCGCGATATCGAACGCACCCCACACAAACACGTGGGCGCTGGCGCGCTTGCCTCGGTCGTGCCGGAGAACGGCCCGACCGTTGAAGGCGAAGTGCTCGACTTCTCGCTTGTCGGCATGGCGATCCGCACCAGCCAGCCGCCGCCCGCGCTCGGCGCGTGGGTGCGCATCGGCGGCATTTACGGGCGCGTCTCCCGCTACATCGAGGGCGGTTTCGCCATCGACTTCGAGCAGCGCTCGAGCCCCATCCCAAACCGATCCGTGCGGTAACGTGAATCGCGTAAGCTCGGCATTGGCGCGGGGCTTGCACGTTCCCGGCTGCGTGCGCCTCAAGGCGCAAGGCGCGGTTAACTCTCCTTCGCCACTTGGCTGGGATCGGGAGCACGAACGGTGAGCGATCAACCTCAGACCTCCGCGCGCGGCGCCTGGTGGGTGCAGGTTCGCGGCCAAGGCTACGGCCCCTACAGCGACAAGCAGATGATCGGCTTCGTCGCCGAGAAGCGCGTGCATGCGGGCACGATGGTCGCGCAAGCCGCCGAAGGCCCTTGGGCCAAGGCGAGCACATATCCTGGCCTCCTTGAAGATGAGCCCGCCGCGCGCCCCGTCGCAGCGCCGGCCAAGCCCGCGCTCGAAGCTGGCAATCTTTTCGTGCACGCCGAAATCAATTCCGGCGCGCATCCGCGCTTTATGGGCGCGCTCGAGTCGATGGGCGTGGTCGTCGACCTCGCGCCCGGCCTTTGGCTCGTACGCACGCGCCACAGCGCCGGCGCGCTGCGCAATGCGATCTCACAGACGCTGCAGCTGGGCGACCGGTTCATCGTCATCGACGCGTCGCGCGATCGTTTGGCCTGGTTCAATATGGGCCCCGAGATCGACGTGCGCATCAAGGACGTGTGGAACGGCCCCGCGCCGGCAGCTGCGCCGCAGCGCTAAGCGTCAACCGCGCTCGTAGCGGCTCGGCTTCATCTCACGCGCGTAGCGCTTCCAGTTCTCGACATAATGGTGCGCGCTCATCGCGAACATCTGCTTTTGCGGCGGATCGAGCGGGCGCGCCGCCTTTGCCGGCGATCCGGTCACGAGTTGGCCTTCCTCAAACGTCTTGCGCTCGGTGACGAGCGCATGCGCGCCGACGAGGCAGTGCTTCGGAATCACCGCGTGATTGAGCACCGTCGCCTTGATGCCGATCAGCGATTCGTCGCCCACTGTGCATCCGTGCAGCATCGCGTGGTGGCCGATGGTGACATTCTTCCCAATTGTGAGCGGCGCGCCCATGTCGGTGTGCAGCACCGAACAATCTTGCACGTTTGAATTTTCGCCAATCGTGATCGGCTCGTTGTCGCCACGCAAAACCGCGTTGAACCAAACAGAAGCGTTCTTCTTCAACACGATACGGCCGACCAAGATCGCACCGGGCGCAACCCACCAAGCGCCATCTTCCTCCACTTCGAGGTCTGCGTCCGCGAGGGCAAAAATCGGCATCGGCTTCTCCGTCACAAACGTTTCGCAACCGCGAAACGCCGCGTTAACGCTCTTCCTATGATGCTCCATACATCAGGAACGGCGGTTCGTCGTTCCCTTGATCTCTCAAGGCCCGTAAGGGCGCAGGCGGGGGAGAACGCGTGAAGCAAAAGCGCAGGAGCGCAAACTTCAGAGCGGCGCCACCAGGGCGGGACGGACGCGAATGCGACTCCGCCGCCCGGCACTCCAATCCCTCCGATTCCCAATTCTTCGATCCGCCCGCCGCCGATTCCCAATCGGCGGCTTTTTTGTCGCCTCACTCCAAGAAGGAGACCTTTATGGCGAAACGCACCCAACGCCGTGCCGCAACGCGTGAGGGCGTCCTGAATGTTCAGGATTTCCAACGCGAACGCAGCCTCCAAGTGGTGGAAGGCGGGTATAACCCCGCCAACGACCGCGACCAGCGTTTCGTCAAAAACCTGCGCGCCAAAAGCGATGGGCAAAAGGCGCTGATGAGCGCGATCGACGCACACTCGCTCGTGCTTGCGCTCGGTCCTGCCGGCACGGGCAAAACGTATCTCGCGATCGCCAAGGCGGTCGAAGCGCTCGAGGCCGGCAAAGTCGGGCGCATCGTGCTCTCGCGCCCCGCCGTTGAAGCGGGCGAGTCGCTCGGCTTCTTACCGGGCGCGATGGAAGACAAGCTCGCGCCGTATCTGCGTCCGCTCTACGACGCGCTGCAGGATCGACTCTCGGCCAAGCGCCTCAAAGCGCTGATGGCGGAAGGGCTGATCGAGATTGCGCCCGTCGGTTTCATGCGCGGCCGCACGCTCAACAATGCATTCGTCGTGATCGACGAAGCGCAGAACTGCACCTATGGGCAGATCAAGATGCTGCTCACGCGCCTCGGTTGGCACTCGACGATGGTCGTCACGGGCGATCCGGCACAGACAGACTTGCTGCCCGAACTCTCCGGCCTCGCTGGCGTCGCCGAGAAACTGGAGCAGGTGAAGAACGTCGCGGTCGTGCGGCTCGGCGATGCGGACATCGTGCGCCACCCGCTCGTCGCGAGCATGCTCGGCGTCCTGTAGAGCCCCCTCTTTCGCAACAAAAAGCGGCCGCTCGCGAGGGCGGCCGTTTTCATGTTCCGGGGGAGTGGTCGCCCTACTCGCCGCCTTCGAGATCGATATCGAGCACCGAGATCGTCAGCACCTGGCCCTCGTCTTCGTCGGCCGAGATCGTGCCGATGAATTCCTCGCCGACATACACTTCCGCGGAGTCCGCCTTGCGCGGCCGCGCACGCACGCTGAGCTGCCCAGCGCCGAGCACTTCGCGCAGCACGAGTTGCAGGCGCGCACGTTCGTTCTCATCGATCGGCGCATTCTTCGGTGCGCCGGCTTTGCGCGGCACGGCGAGGCTGATCGAATAGCTAAGCTCGCCTTCGTCCTCATCACGCAGCAGCGACGCGATCCGCTTGCCGCCGATCAAGACGTCGGCTTCGTCCGCGCTGGTGGACTTCACGGAAATCGACGGCGACCCGAGCAACGCGCCCAGATACTCGCCTACACGCGTGCATTCGGCTGCGTTCAAGGCCGGCTCCTCGTTTTGAGAGCGCGGACCCTCGACGTTCAGGCCGCTGAGGTCAAGCCCGCGCGGCGGCTAGTCGAAGTCCCAGTGCGTTGCTTGGCGGCGAAGGAACCGGCCGTAGAGAAACGCGGCGAGGCCAATCGCGCCGAAGCTGCCCATCACCGCGAGGTAGTCATACATGCCGTCATCGATCGCGCTGCGGAGCGTGAACGGCGTCAGTAATGTGATGAGACCGATCACAACGCCTGCGGCGACGCCGGTTTTGATCAGGATATCGCCGACGAAATAATTCCGGTCGATCTCATGGCGTGGACGCCGCTCCGGCGTGCCTTTGCGTTGGCGCTTGGACATGTCCGCGCTTGTAGCGCGAGTCGCGCACCTACCGCGCCATCTCGAATGAGCCGCCGGCGCCGCTCAAAGACCAAGTTCCGACGATGCGGCGCCCGCCGTTCGTGATGCGCCCTTCGTATTGGACCGAGTGCGACTGGCCGGCTGTGCCGTCATACACCTTCGTCCAGCGCACGGTCTCGCCGGACACGTTGCCGAGCACGTCAGCGAAAAGCCAGAACGAGGAATTGTCGCCGAAGGTGTTCGACTCGAGCGTCGTGCCCGCGAGGCGCCCATCGCCACGCTCTGTCAGCGACGCGGTGAATGGAACGGATCGGTTGTCCGGCCCCTGCACGTAGAAGCCCTGCCATTCGCCAGTCAGCGTGCGGCGCGCTTGTGCTTCCGCTTGTGGCACGAACGTGATCGGCGCGGGCGCAACGGCGCCAAACGCGAGCCCAAGCGCAAACGCGGTAACGAACTTCTTCATGCGCGATCCCTCAAAATCGTTGCGGCGCCGAAGCGCTGTCAAACCCACCACTTGTTTGGCTTGGCGCGGAAACTCGCCGCCTTCTCCAGTGCAGCGCTGACAGCGAACACACTCTCTTCGTCGAGCGCGCGGCCGATCACTTGGAGGCCGAGCGGCAGCCCTTGCCCGTCGAGCGCGGCGGGCAGAGCGAGGCCTGGAAGGCCCGCGAGGTTCGCCGTCACCGTGAAGATGTCATTGAGGTACATCTGCACGGGATCGCCTGCGCGCTCGCCGAGCGCGAAGGCGGCCGACGGCGTTGCGGGCGTGACGATGGCGTCGACTTCGCCGAATGCGTCGCGGAAGTCTTGCGCGATGCGCTGACGGACTTTCTGCGCGCGCAGATAATACGCGTCGTAATAGCCTGCGCTCAGCACGTAGGTGCCGATGAGGATGCGGCGCTGCACTTCACGGCCGAAGCCGGAGGCGCGCGTCTTCGCGTAGGTATCGTTGAGATCCTTGCCGCCGACGCGGGCGCCGTAGCGCATGCCATCGTAACGCGCGAGGTTCGAGGAGGCTTCGGCCGGCGCCACGATGTAGTATGTCGGCAGCGCGTACTTCGTGTGCTTTAGCGAGACGCGCTTGATCTCAGCGCCCGCGTCTTTCAGCCACGCGACGCCTTGGTCCCAGAGCGCTTGGATTTCCGCAGGCATGCCATCGACGACGTACTCGTCCGGCACGCCGATCTTCATGCCTTTGACGCTCTTGCCGCACGCGGCGCGAAAATCCGGCACGGCGACAGGAAGCGAGGTGGAGTCCTTCGGATCGTGACCGGCCATGCTCTGCAAGAGGATCGCGCTGTCTTCGACGGTCTTCGCGATCGGGCCCGCTTGATCGAGTGACGACGCGAACGCGACGATGCCCCAGCGCGAGCAGCGCCCATAGGTCGGTTTGATGCCAACTGTGCCTGTGAAGGCGGCGGGTTGGCGGATCGAGCCGCCAGTATCAGTCGCGGTCGCGCCCAGGCAAAGATCGGCGGCGACGGCGGACGCAGAGCCGCCGGACGAGCCGCCCGGCGTGAGCTTCGCGTCGGAATTGCCGCGCCGCCATGGGGAGACGACCGGGCCGAACGCGCTCGTCTCATTCGATGAGCCCATCGCGAACTCATCGAGGTTGAGCTTGCCCAACATCACAGCGCCGTCGCCGAACAGCTTCGACGTGACGGTGGACTCATAGGTCGGTGTGAAGTCGCCGAGGATGTTGGAGCACGCCGTGGTACGCACGCCCTCGGTGCAGAAGAGATCCTTGATGCCGAGCGGCGCGCCTTCGAGCGGGCCTGCCTTGCCGGACGCGCGGCGCGCGTCGGATGCGTCGGCCATCGCGCGCGCTTTGTCCTGCGCGATGACGACATAGGCGTTGAGCGCGGGGTTGGCTTTCTCGATTGCGCCGAGGAAGGCGTCCGTCAGCTCGCGCGACGAGACCTGTTTGGCCTTCAACGCATCGAGCGCGGAGACGAGCGTGTGAGAGGTGAGATCGGTCATCTGATCGTTCGCCGCCGCTACTCGACGACCTTGGGCACGATGAAGAAGCCATCTTCGCTGCGCGGGGCGTTCTTCAAAACGCGTTCTGGCGCGTTGCCATCGGTGACGACGTCCTCGCGCATCGGCAGGGCGGTTTCGACGGCGCTCGTCATCGGCTCGACGCCCTCGACATCGACTTCGTTGAGCTGCTCGATCCAGGCGAGGATCGCGTTCAGCTCTTGCGCCATCGCGGGCGCGCGCTCGGGCGCGAGATCGAGCCGCGCGAGTTTGGCCACCTTTAGAACCGTCTTTTCGTCGATCGACATTCAGCCGCCTCAAATCAGGGGCGGAGCGCTACCAGCGGGGGCAGAGTCACGCAAGTTTACGGGTTTGCTGTGGGCGAAGCGGGCGTGCAGGTCCCGCGCCAACGTGCGATCGCGCCGCCTTCGTCCAACATCAGCGTGAACCGGTCCCCCTCGAACGTCATGGTGTGGGAGAGGTACTCGAAGCGCTCGAGCGCGCGTTCCCATCCCGCCGCGGGTTGAGGGCGGGCGACGTCCACCAAGCGGCCTTCCATGCACGTGCCGCCCTCGCAGACGTGCGCGTTTCGGCCTCCCTTATCGAGCGTGATCGTTAGGTCGCGCTTTTCGCTAGGCGCGACGCACTCGTCGCCGCTGCACAATTCGTAGGCCGTGGCCACGCAGAAATCGCCGAAGTCCTTGTACGGAATGGGCGCTTGGGCCGAGAGCGCCAGCGCCGCGACCGGCGCGAGCCAACGCATCAGGCCGGCGCGCTCGGGACCGTCGGGCCGCAATTCACGGGCGGGGCCGGTTCGGAGAGGATCACCGTCTGTTGGCCGCAGCCGCAGCGGGCGGCCGCTGGATCTTCCCGGCACACGAGCGAGGCCGCGCCCGGCGCGAGCGCCAGAACCGCCAAAGCCAAACTTGCCGCTACGAAGCGCATGCGCTCTCCCCTGAGACGGCCGAAGCATACCCCTTCCGGCCCCACCGCGTCGAGGCGCTAGGGGAGTGGTTGGCCCGCCTGCCCGTTGACCGCGCAGGCGGCGCGCGCGAGGCAGGGACCTTGCCCCTGCTCGATCTCCCCGCTTTCCGCGCCGCACTGCCGCTTGGCGGCGCCCTCGTTGGCGTCGACCCGGGCGCCAAGCGTGTCGGCCTTGCGGTCAGCGATGCGACGCGCCTGATCGCTTCGCCCGCCGAGCAAATCACACGCGGCAAGTTCACGGCTGACGCTGCGAAGCTGTTTGCGCTTTATGACTCTCGACGGTGCGCCGGTCTCGTCGTGGGGCTGCCGCTCAACATGGATGGGTCGAGCGGGCCTGCCGCGCAAAGCGCACGGGCGTTCGCGGCGAACCTCATCGGCGTTCGCGACGTCCCGCTTCTGCTCTGGGACGAGCGTCTCACGACCGCCGCGGTGACGCGCACTTTGATCGAGGCGGATGCCAGCCGCGCGCGCCGCGGCGACCTCGTGGACAAGCTCGCGGCCAGCTACATGCTGCAGGGCGCGCTCGACGCGCTGCGCGCCTAACGGAACAAGCGCGTGGCGGGCGCCATTGGCGAGCCATGTGCGCCGCCCTCGTCCATGTCTCCGATTCCGACCCCGGCATTCGGCGCAAGCGCGCCGGCAAGGGCTTCTCCTATCAGGACGCATCCGGTCGCCGCGTGCGCGATGTGGCGACGCTGGAGCGCATCCATCGCATCGTGATCCCGCCCGCCTGGGAGGACGTGTGGATCTGCGCGAACGAGAACGGCCACCTCCGGGCCACCGGCCGCGATGCGCGCGGACGCAAGCAGCATCGCTACCATCCGGCGTTTCGCGAAAGTCAGGAAGCGGCGAAGTTCGAGCACATCCTCGATTTCGCACGCACGCTCCCGCGCATCCGCCGCGCGGTTGCGCGCGACATGCGCAAAAAGGGCCTGCCGCGCGAGAAGGTGCTCGGCGCGATCACGCACCTCTTGGAGACGACGCTCATCCGCGTCGGCAACGACGACTACGCCAAGCAGAACAAATCCTATGGGCTGACGACGCTGAAGGATCGGCACGCCACCGTGAAGGGCGATGAGCTCCGCTTCGTTTTCACAGGAAAATCAGGGAAGAGCTGGCGCTTGAGCCTGAAGGACAAGCGCGTCGCGCGGATCGTGAAAGCCGCGCAGGACCTGCCGGGCCAACGGCTCTTCCAATACATCGATGCCGATGGCGCGCAGCGCGAAGTGACCTCGTCCGATCTCAACGCCTATCTCGCCGAGGTCGCAGGCCCTGGCGTGACGGCGAAGGACTTCCGCACTTGGGCGGGCACCGTGCTCGCGGGTATGGCGCTCGCGGAGTTCGAGACGGTCGATAGCCAAGCCGCCGCCAAGCGCAACGTGCGCGCCGCGATCGAGCGTGTCGCGCAGCGGCTTGGGAACACGCCGACGATTTGCCGGAAGTGCTACGTCCACCCAGCGCTCTTGGAGAGCTACATGGATGGCGCGTTCGCGCTCAGCGCCGCCGC
>CAZXNY010000081.1:0-10124 GCA_964642205.1 uncultured Caulobacteraceae bacterium | reverse complement strand
GACAACTACAACCACCTGCACGAGCAGCCGACGATCTTCTTTGCGATCGCGCTTTCGGCCGAGCTTGTTGGGGCGATCGATCCGGTGAACATCGGGCTCGCCTGGGCCTATGTGGCGATCCGCATCGTGCACTCGCTGATCCAAGCGACCGGCAACATCATCATGCTGCGGTTCTCAGTGTTCACGCTGGGCACGCTCACGCTGATCGCGCTCTTGGTGAACACGATGATGAGCATGCTGGCGAATTAGGCGCGCCTACTTAACGGCGTGCGCCTTGGCTTCGATCCAGTCCATCAGCGCGAACATCACGCCCGAGATGATGAACGTGATGTGGATTATCACGTACCAGGTGAGTTGCGTCACCGTGTAGTGCTCGAGGTTCATGAAGATCTTGAGGAGGTGGATCCCGCTGATCGCGACGATGGAGGCGATCAGCTTGATCTTGAGGCCCGAGAAATCGAGCGTGCCCATCCATTCGGGGCGGTCTCGGTCAGCGTGCGCGGCGTCGATCTTCGAGACGAAGTTCTCGTAGCCTGAAAAGAGGATGATCAGCACGAGATTGCCGGCGAGCGAGAGGTCCACCAGCGTCAGCACGAGGAGGATGATGTCCGTCTCGTCCATCGAGAGGACTTGCGGCGCCTGGATCACGAGTTCGCGGAAGAACGTGACGATGAGGATCGCGAGCGCGACGATGAGGCCGAGATAGAGCGGCGCCATCAGCCAGCGGCTGGCGAAAATCGTGTTCTCGATCGCCCTTTCCAAGGGCGAATTGCGGTGTGCAGTTTGGTCGTCCATGAGGAGCGGCTAGCCGTAAAGGACGCGTCCGCCAAGCGGCCGCGCCATTAACGAGAAAGACTGGGCGGGAAACACACGCGCGCTATCGCGCTAGCCTGCCCAAACTTGCGGCCGGCGCGCGGCCCAGGGGCGGGCCATCTCCAACTCGTAGGCAAGATGCAGCAGCGTTGGCTCGCCGCCGACGGGCGCCATGAAGTGCGAACCGATCGGCAGGCCCGCGTCGTTAACCGACAGCGGCAGCGAAATCGCGGCGCCGCCAGAGGCGTTCGCGAGCGGCGTATAGCCGACATATTCGATGACGCGCTGGAAGCCTTGTTCCCACGGCAGAGTCGGCGCGATTTGCCCGAGCGGCAGCGGCGCCTTCGCGAGCGTGGGCGTGAGGATCACGTCGTAACTCTGGAAGTGCGCGCCGTACTCGGCTTGCACGGCTTGCAGCACGCGGATCGCGTTGCCGACGCCTTGCGGACCGGCGCGCTGTGCGTGTTCGGCGAGCTGCAGCGTGAGCGGTTCGAGCAATTGATCGATCGGCGTGCCGCGTGGGGCGCGGCGCGCGATCTCGTCACGCGTCTGCATCGCGCCGGACGCCCAGTAAAGAATGAATGCGTCTTGGAAACGTTGTCCGTCGATCGCCATGCGCGTTTCGGTGACGCGGTGCCCGAGGCTGTCGCAGAGGCGCGCGACGTTATCGAGCGCGGCGCGCACGTCGGCATCCGGGGCTGCGCCTGTGTAGCTGAGCGGCGAATAGGCGATGCGCAGGCGCCGTTCGCTTGGGCCCGCGACGAGCCCAGTCGATGCGAGCGGGCCGTTGCGCAGCTGCATTGCGGCGAACCAAGCGGCCGTATCGCGCACGCTGCGGCTCACGCAGCCTTGCACACCGATCGAAACGGGTGCGGCGCTTGGCGATTCCGGATCGCGGCCGCGCGACACTTTGAGGCCGACGAGCCCGCAGATCGATGCGGGAATGCGCACGGAGCCGCCGCCATCGCTTGCATGCGCGACCGGCACAACGCCGGATGCGACAGCTGCCGCCGCGCCGCCGGACGAGCCGCCCGCGATGCGCGTGATGTCATACGGGTTCTTGGTTTGGCCGGTGACGAGCGGTTCGGTGGTGCAGGTGAAGCCAAATTCCGGCGTCGTCGATTTGCCGATCGGCACGAGGCCGGCATTGAGCATCGCCTGGACGTAGACGTCGGTGCGCGTCGCGACATTGTCGCGGAATGCGCGCGACCCGTTCATCGTCTTCACGCCCTGCAGGTCGTTCAGGTCTTTCACGAACGTGGGCACGCCGGCGAACGGGCCGGTGAGGGCTGCGGCGCTGCGCGTGCGGCCGTAGTCGTAAGCGGGCGTCGCGATGAAATTGAGCGTCGGGTTGATGCGTTCGGCGCGCGCGATGGCGGCGCTGGTTGCTTCGCTCGCGCTGATTTCGCCAACGCGGATGCGTGCCGCAACGCCCACACCGTCGAGGTCGCCCAGGACGTCGCTCGGCGTAGAGGGCGCGGATTGACCCGCGCCGCTTGCGCACGCAGCCAAACCTGTCGCGGAAGCTGCGGCCATCAGGCCGCGCCGAGTCATGCGCATGTCTTCCCCCGTATCGTTCTTCTGCGGCGCTTGATGCGCTCTTGAGGCGGCGAGCCTTGCGCGCGCGCCTCTGACGCGCAAGGAAAAATCAGGAGCGTGAAGCGATGGCGCGGGTGCGGGCCGATGTGCTGCTGGTGCGCCGCCGGCTGGCCGAGAGCCGCGCCAAGGCGCAGGCCGCGATCGAGGCGGGCGGCGTCACCGCCGATGGCCGGCCGGTTACGCGTGCGTCAGACGCGATCGAGGAAGACGCCGCTCTTGAGGTCGCACAGGCCTTCCCTTGGGTGTCACGGGCGGGTGTGAAGCTCGCGCATGCGTTGGAGGCATTCGGCGTCGATCCCGCGGGGCGTGTGTGCCTCGACGTGGGCGCGTCGACCGGCGGATTTACAGAGGTGCTGCTCGCGCGTGGCGCCGCGAAGGTCTTCGCCGTCGATGTTGGCTCGGGACAGCTGCATGCAAAGCTCAAGGGCGATGCACGTGTGGTCTCGCTCGAAAACACCGATGCGCGTGTGCTGACGGGCGCGGAAATCACCGAGGCGCCGGATCTCATCGTGTGCGACGCGAGCTTCATCGGGCTCGCGAAAGTTCTGCCCGCCGCGCTCGCGCTCGCCGCGCCGCGTGCTGACCTCATCGCGCTGGTGAAGCCGCAGTTTGAAGCCGGGCCGGGTGCGGGCGACCGGCGCGGCGTTCTGGAAGAGAGCGTCGCGCGCGCCGCCGCGGCGCAAGCGATCGCGCAGATCGATGGGCTGGAAGGTTTTGTAGTCCGCGCGTTTGCCGACAGCCCGATCCGCGGCGGCGAAGGCAATCTCGAACTCATTGCGCACGCGCAGCGCGGCTAAGCGCGCAAAGAAAAGCGCCCCAGCTTTTCAGCCGGGGCGCAGTCTTACGTCTCGATTAGCGGGATTGAGACGCGGGTTCGGTTAGCGCGCTTCGCGCCAGACGCCGTCGCGGCCTTGGCACATCTGCACTTCGTCAGCGTACGGGCGGCCGCGGCGGTCATAGCGCGTCACCGTCTGCCACTCGCAGGCCTGGCCGTAGCCGCCGCCTTGGTAGGACGATTGGCGATACGGGCCGCCGTAGAGACCATCATCGTTGCCGCGATGGCTCTGCTGGTACGGGTCAGCTTGGTAGGGCGCCTGGTAAGGCTGGTTGTAGCCTTGCTCGACCGGCACCGCGCGGCAGGCCGTCGACCGGCCGATCGCCGCGCCAGCAGCGCCGCCCACGACCGCGCCGAGGATCGAACCGTCGCCCTGGTTGCCGCCAGCGGCCACATTGTTGCCGATCACGCCGCCGAGGATCGCGCCGATCACGGCGCCGCCAGCGGTGCGGCGGTTCTGCGAAGCGCGGCAGGCGGCTTCAGCTTGGGTGTACTGTGGCGAGGCGTAGGCGCCGCCATAGTTCTGGGCCGAGGCCGGGGTGGCCGCCATGAGTGCGGCGGCGAGGGCGCCAACAGCGAGCATTGCTTGACCGCGCATGGGGGTCTCCTGTTCCGTGCGGCCGGGCTGTCCGGCCTGATGTCACGGATAAAAACAAACCCCACCTGAACGCAGCATGAAGCGCTCGCCCCGTCTCGCCCGGGTCCGTCCGGACCAGGCGCGCCGCCGCCCCGCTCCCCCCGAGGAGCGGGTGATCGAGGTTGCGGAGGTCGGCGGAAAGGGCGATGGAGTTGCCCTAGGGGAAAGCGGACCGACCTATACGCCGCTGACCCTGCCGGGGGAGCGCGTGCGCGTCCGGGTGGTGGCGGACCGGGGTGAACTCGTGGCCGTCGAAAGCGCGAGCGCGGAGCGGCAGGAGCCGCCGTGCGGGCTCTTCGGGCGCTGCGGCGGGTGCCAGCTGCAGCACTGGGCCGAGGCGCCTTATCTGGCCTGGAAGCACGCACAGGTCGTGCAGGCGCTGGAGCGGCGCGGCGTGGAGGCTCCGGTGGAGCCGATCACGCCTGCATGGGGCGAAGGGCGCCGGCGCGTGGTGCTTCATGCGGCGCGAGTGCAGGGCAAGCTGCGCTTCGGTTTCGTGGCGCGCGGCGGCGCGCAGATCATCGACGTCGATGCGTGCCCGGCGATGGCGCCCGCGCTCGCGGCCGTGCTGCCGGCGCTGCGCAAGATCGCGAGCATGGTCGCGCCCGAGCGGGGCGAAGCGAACCTCACCTGTTTGGCGACGGATAGCGGCGTCGATTGCGACATCAAGGGCGCGCGCGAGCCGCAACGCAACGTGATCGCGGCGATCGCGGAGGCGTCAGCTGGGCTGGCGCGCGTGTCGCTGGATGGCGCGCCGCTGGCGATGCAGCGCCGGCCGTTGCTCAAGATGGGCCGTGCGCTGGTGACGCCGCCGCCCGGCGCGTTCACGCAGCCGACGGCGGCGGGCGAAGAGGCGCTCGCGGCGCGCGCGCTCGAAGCGCTCGGGCCGGCGAAGCGCATCGCGGATCTGTTTAGCGGCATTGGCACGTTTGCGCTGCGCGCCGCCGCGCAAGGCGAAGTGCATGCGCTCGACAGCGAAACGGTGATGCTGGATGCGCTTAAAGCAGCGGCGGATGCGGCCACCTTGCCCGCGCGCGTGACGCGGCGCGATTTGCTGCGCACGCCGCTCTCGGCGCTTGAGCTGAAGCACTATGATGCAGCGCTGTTCGATCCGCCGCGCTCGGGCGCGCGGCTACAGGCGGCGGAGATTGCGAAATCAAAGATCGCGCGCGTGGCGGCCATCTCGTGCGATGCGGCGACGTTCGCGCGGGACGCGCGTGTGCTGATCGATGGCGGCTTCAAGCTTGTGCGTGTCTCGCCGGTCGATCAATTCCGCTGGACGCCGCATGTCGAGATCGTGGGGGCGTTCGAGCGATGAGCGCGCCGTTCTGGAAAACCAAATCGCTGGCCGAGATGACAGAGGCCGAATGGGAGAGCCTGTGTGACGGTTGTGGCAAATGTTGTCTGATCTCGATCGAGGATGAAGACACGGGCGCCATTCATTTGACCGATGTGTCGTGCAAGCTGTTCGACGGAACCACCTGCCGATGCAGCGATTACGAAAACAGGACGAAGAAGGTGAGCGATTGCGTCAAGCTCACGCCACAAAATGTCGGCGATTTGAGTTGGATGCCCAGATCGTGCGCCTACAGGCTCGTTCATGAAGGCAAAGAACTCTCCTGGTGGCACCCGTTGGTGTCCGGCGATCCCGAAACGGTTCATACGGCCAATGCATCCGTGCGCGGGCGCGTGCGGCCAGAGGGCAAGCTCAAATTGCGGCATATCGTCGGGCGCATCACGGAATGGCCCACGCCTGCCGCTTCGCCGCGCAAACGCGCCGCGCCAAGCAAACCAGCACAGCGCGGTGCGCGTAAGAAGGTCTGAGCGGCGCTTGGTGATTGATTTTCAGGCAAAGAGGCGCCAATGGGCGCACATGTGGGGTGCGGACTGGGGCGGGGCGTCCATGTCCGCTGGAGGCGTGCATGGCGGCTGACGGCGAAGGCGAAAGCGCCCTGTCGCGCGTTTTGATGTTTCAGTTCTCTGAGCTGAATCCGGAAATGCGCCGCGACCCGCATGCGCTGCTCGATCCGCAGCGCGCGGCCAATCCTGCTGAGCGCGATGCGTTCATCCACGCTGTTTACATCACGGCTTACGGGCTCGGGCGCGATCTGCTGACCGATCCGAAGTTCTCCCGGAATTTCGATCTCGCCTCGCCCGACAATCCGGTGATCGCCGGCGTCAAGGAATTGAACGAAGCGGTTGAGCCGGAATTCGGCAAGCATGACTCGATGCTGATCCTGGAGGACCCGGATCACGCGCGCGTTCGGGGAATCGTTGCGAAAGCGTTTTTAGCGCGCGCCTCGCGTTCGCGCCCGATGATCGAGGAGGTCGTCGAGCGGGCGCTGAAGCCGCTTGAGGGCCGCGAGCGGTTCGATGTCGTCGCGGATTATGCGTGCCGGATTCCGATTCATGTGCTCGGGCCGATCCTGGGGAGCCCAGATAAAGACCTCGATCAGCTCCGCGCGTGGACCGAGGCTGGGCAGAGCGCGTTCGATCCGACCAAGACGGCGGGCGACAACAGCGCCGCCATCGATGGGCGCCGGGGCATTCTTTCGCACTACCGCGAGCTGATGGCTGCGCGCCGCGCCAATCCGGCGGACGATCTCATCACCGATCTTCTGAAGGCGCAGGCCGATGGCGCGCCGATCACGGACGGTGAAATTCTGCACAACATGTTCGCGCTTTTGGTCGCGGGCCATCTCACGACGGCGGATTTAATCGGTAATGGCGTGATGCTGTTGCTCTCGCATCCGGAGTCGCGCGCGAAGATCGAAGCCGACCCGGCGCTGATCGCGCCGGCGGTCGATGAAATGCTGCGCTATGAGCCGCCGATCGCGACGACGGCGCGATTCGTGGCCGATCCCGGCAAGATTGGCGGCTGCCCGTATCACGGCGGCGACGCGCTCGCGGTAAGCTTGCTTGGCGCGAACCGTGATCCGGCGGTGTTCGAAGACCCGCACAAATTCGACATCACGCGCCGCCCCAACCCGCATCTCGCGTTCGGCGCGGGCGCGCATATGTGCGTGGGCGCGCCGCTGGCGCGCGTCGAAGGGCAGGAGGCGATTGCGCGCCTCTTCAAGCGCTTTCCGAAACTGCGCCGCGCGGACGATGGCGCGCTCGAGTGGCGCGCGGTGGCGGGCGTGCGCGGGCTCGCAAAACTCGAAGTACTCACCACGTGATTGCGGACCGGCTGCGGTTCATGGCGGCGATTCAGGTCGCGCGCTTGAAAGCCGCGCCGCCTTTGCCTGTTTCGCTGGGGCGTGCACGCTACGCGGCGGCGCAAGGCGCGCGTGTGGCATGGTATCTTGGCCAATACATGCTCGCGCGGCGCATCAGTGGCCCGTTCAATCGGCCGGGCGAGCCGGCGTATCAGCCAACGCATCCGGAAGGCGATCCGCAGCAAATCCGCAACGCGTTCCTGGCGTTGTTCGCGAAGGACCGCGCGAACATCGAAGCGGGGCTCTATCCCGCGCCGAACGATTTGCGGCCGGCGCGGGCGCTTGCGGCTTTGTCGAACAGCGCGCGGTTCTTTCAGGACTTGCCAAAGGTCGATGCGCGGCGCTTGCAACGGCATGGCGCCGAGGTGCGCAACAAGAACGACGTCGCGGGGCGCTACCCGGCGTATTACCTGCAGAACTTCCACTATCAGACCGATGGCTGGCTCTCAGCGGAGAGCGCGCAGATTTACGACACACAGGTCGAGATTCTGTTCGGCGGCGCGGCGGATGCGATGCGCCGCATCGCGCTCGGCTCGCTCATGCGCGGGCTTAGGGGCCGGGACCAGCGCCAGGTCGCGCATCTCGATGTCGCGTGCGGGAATGGGCGTTTTCTAAAGCGCATTTTGGAAGCGCGCCCGCGTATCAAGTCGGCGACGGGGCTCGATCTTTCGCAGGCCTATGTCGATTCCGCGAAGGAGCGGCTGGGGGCGTGGAAGCAGGCCGATCTCGTTGTCGGCGCGGCTGAGCAGATGCCGTTTGGCGATGGCGCTTTCGAGAGCGCGAGCTGCGTCTATCTGTTCCACGAACTTCCGCCGCGCGTGCGGCGCGATGTGGCGCGCGAACTCGCGCGCGTGATCAAGCCGGGCGGCGTGTTCGTGCTCGCGGATTCGCTGCAATGGGGCGATGCGGCCGATCTCGACCGCATGCTCGAATATTTCCCGCAAGGGTTTCACGAGCCGTATTTCGCGTCGTACCTCGATGAGGATTTGGCGGCGCTCTTCAAGGAAGCGGGGTTTGTGGTGGAGGAAACGGAGCTCGCGTTCCTCACCAAGGTGGTGCGCTTCCGTCGCGTTTAGAGCGTCAGCGTGAAGCCGGCGGCGTTGTGGAAGTCTGGATTGCCGGGCGCGTGGGCGAGCGACCAATAGGACTTTTCGCCGTTCGCCGCTTCGATCACGGCTGTAATCGCGACTTGCCACGGGCGTTCGCCGAGCGAGGCGAGCGGGATGGCGGCGCGCAGATTGTAGAAGCGGCCGGTCACCGATGTTTCGATGTTCGACGCATCGATCGCGTCGGCGTTGCGCATGCCGGCGCGATAATCGTCGAACGCGTACGCCGCCCATTTGCGGGAGGGCGCGAGATTGAGTTCGACATAGCCGGGCGCGTTCGCGTCAGGCCGGACGAACGCCTCAAAGCACGTGTGTTTCCACAGCTCATCCGTGCGCGTTGGCGCGCCGGCTGCGGGAAGGACAAGCGCGCCGAGATCGCCCACGAGCGTGTAGCGGAGGAAGAGCGTGTTTTCCGGCGTGCGCGCCGCGCCGATCTGAATGCTCTCGACCGCGGGCGCGCGCCCAGCGGGATGCAGCGTCAGAGACGCCGTCACGCCGGGCGCTGAGCCGCTCAACGGAATTCGAGTCCGTCGAACTTGCCGTCGTTGCGCCAGCCTTCGAGGTACTGGAAGTACGCCGTCGCGCCGTAGGGATAGCCGACGTTCCACATCGCGGCGTCCGCGAGCGGTTGGCCTTCGTTGTTGTAATAGCCGGGCGTGCACTCGGTTGAGCCCATCATCATGCGGCCCGGGCCGGTGGCGAGCAGAGCGAGCCACGCATCTTCGGCTTCCTTGCTGACCTCAACTTCCTTGGCGCCTTGATCGAGCGCGTGCTTGACCGTGACCGCGATGGTCTTGCCGCTTTCGGTGAGGTTGTGCGGCACGTTGGAGATGAGGTTTGCGCCCTGTGTGGGCTGCACGATGAACATGTTTGGGAAGTTGTGGACGTGCGTGCCGTGCTTGGTGCGCATGCCGCCCGCCCAATAATCCGACAAGCGAAGCCCGCCGCGGCCGCGGGGGTTGAAGCCCGCGCGCCGCTCGAACGGCGTGCCTACCTCGAAACCCGACGCATAGATGATGCAATCGACTTCATATTCCTTGCCGGCGACGACGAGGCCCTTTTCGGTGATCTTCTCGACGCCTTTGCCATCGGTATCGATCAGATACGTGCCCGGCGTGTTGAACGCCTGCAGATAGGAATCGTGGAAGCAGGGGCGCTTGCAGAGCTGGTTGTACCAGGCCTTCAGCTTTTCCGCGGTCGCCTCGTCCTTGACGATCGTGTTCACGCGCGCGCGGATTTCTTCCATCTTTTCGAGGTCGGAATCCTCATACGCCGCGAGCATGCCCTGCGGGTTCATCTGCTCGGGCGGGAGCGTCGCCATCTTCGCGCGGATGCGGCGGGAAAGATCGGTCCAGCCGTCCTGCACGAGATCTTCTTCAGCCGAGCCCATCGTCTGATTGGCGGTGAAGTTTTCGAGCCAGCGCTTTTGCCAGCCTTCGGTGGCGATTTCCGCGAACCATTTCGGATCGATCGGGTGATTTGCGCGCACGTCGATCGAAGAGGGCGTGCGCTGGAATACGTAGAGTTCTTTGCACGCCTTCGCGAGGTGCGGGACCGCCTGTACGCTCGTTGCGCCCGTGCCGATGATCGCGACGCGCTTGTCCTTCAGGTTCTCCATCAGCGCGCCGTTCGGATCGCCGCCCGTATAGGCGTAGTCCCAGCGGCTGGTGTGGAAGGAGTGGCCTTTGAAGTCTTCAACGCCCGGAATGCCCGGCAGCTTCGGCACGTGAAGCGGGCCGGTGCCCATGCCGAGGAATTGCGCCGTGAAGCGGTCGCCGCGGTTGGTGGAGATGATCCAGACCTTCTTTGCGTCATCCCATTCGAGGTCTTCGACCTCGGTGTGGAAGAGCGCGTTGTCGTAGAGGCCGAACTTGTTTCCAATGTTCTTGCAGTGCGCGAGGATCTCCGGCGCGTGC
>CAZXNY010000080.1:0-10209 GCA_964642205.1 uncultured Caulobacteraceae bacterium | reverse complement strand
GCAGGAAAAGGCGCGGGGAAAATGGGAGAAGCAGCAATGATCCGGGTCGCGATGCTCGCCGCTGCGGCGATGACGTGGGCATGCGCCGCCCAGCCGGTCGAGACGGCTCAACCCGCGACGCCCGACACCTGCGGCATGGCCCGCTTCACGCACCTTATCGGCCAGCCGGAGAGCGCCATTCCGCGCGCGCAGCTGCCGCCCGGCGCGCGCGTCATTTGCGCGACGTGCATGGTCACGCAGGATTACAGCGAGACGCGGCTCAACTTTCATCTTTCGGCGGACGGGCGTGTCGGCAGCCTGCGCTGCGGCTAAGTCGCCGCGCGCATCTAGCGCATGACAGGCATCCCGCGCCCGCCTTGGCGCTGTCATGGGCGGGAGCTATAAGCGCGCTCCTTTTTCAGCCCCATACCGGAGCCCGCCCCAATGGCCGTCGAACGCACGCTGTCCATCCTCAAGCCCGACGCGACCGCGCGCAATCTGACAGGCGAGATCAACACGCTGATCGAAAACGCGGGTCTGCGGATCATCGCCCAAAAGCGCATCAAGCTCGACCAGGCCAAGGCTGAGGGCTTCTACGCCGTCCATAAAGATCGGCCGTTCTTCAAGGATCTGGTGAAGTTCATGACGAGCGGCCCGGTGGTCGTCCAGGTGCTCGAGGGCGAGAACGCGATCGCGCGCTACCGCGAAGTGATGGGCGCGACGAACCCCTACAACGCCGCCCCGGGCACGATCCGCCGGCAATACGCCTCGAACATCGAAGCCAACTCGGCGCATGGCTCGGACAGCGCCGAGAACGCCAAGATCGAGGTCGCGTATTTCTTCAAGGATGAAGAGATCGTCGGCTAACGCTGACGGACACGCAAATGTTCAAACGGCCCGCTTCGGCGGGCCGTTTTCGTTAGCGCGGGAGGTTGTCCCGGAGGTGGCGCTCTTGGAGGCGGGCCTCGGCCAGGCGATGGGCGAGCGCGCGCTTGTAGCGGCGGCGAACGCTCCTGAAGAGATCGCTCCAGCTGAACAGAAAGGACGTGACGGCGTGCATTTGGCTCGCTCGATTCTTCGGTACGTATCGTTTCTACGACAGGGTCGCTGAACGGCTGATTAAGCCCCTGCAATACGGCGCCGAAAGGGCGTCGGTTATGGTTTCTGCAGCACAATCTCAGCGGACGCGATGCGTTTCAGCGTTTGCACGAAAAATCCGGGCTCGGCGGCGGTGACTTTGCGCTCGATGCTCTCGGCATCGTCCACTGAATCAATCGGGATTATGTGCTGCGCGATGACGGGGCCGTGGTCGTACTCTTCGTCGACGACGTGGATCGTTGCGCCCGTTTCGCGCTCGCCGGCGGCGATGACGGCTTCGTGGACTCGGCGGCCATAGAAGCCCTGTCCGCCGTATTTCGGCAGCAGCGCGGGATGCGTGTTGATGATGCGGCCTTGAAAAGCCGCGAGCGTTTGCGGGCCGAGTTTGCGCAGATAGCCGGAGAGAATGACGAGATCTGCGCGCGCGTCTTTGAGCGCAGCGCAGAGCGCTTCGTCGGCGCCTGCCTCGTCCTTCATCGTGGGAATGTGTTGGTGCGCGATGGCGCGCTCGCGCGCGAAGGCCAGCGCGCCGCTTTCTTTTTTGTTCGAAACGATCAGCACAGGCGTCGCGGCGAGTTCACCTGCGTCGATCGCGGCCACGATCGCGCGCATGCTGGTGCCGCTGTTCGTGGCGAGGAACGCGAGGTTCATTCCGCGATGAGATCGCCGCAGACGAAGGCGGTTTCGCCGCGCGCGGCAAGTTCACGGAGCACGGCGTCCGCATCGTTGGCCCCGGCGATCAGCATAAAGCCCACACCGCAATTGAACGTGCGGCGCATTTCGTGATCGTCAACGCCACCGGCGCGTTGCAGCCAATCGAACACAGGCGGCTGCCGCCACGCATTCCAATCGAAGCGCGGCTTGAGGCCAGCGGCGATGGCGCGCGGCGGATTTTCGATGAGGCCGCCACCCGTGATGTGCGCAGCCGCTTTAATGATCCCTGCGCGGATCGCGGGCAGCACGCTCTTCACGTAAATGCGCGTCGGCGTAAGTAGCGCTTGCGCGAGCGTTTGATCTTTCGCGAACGGCGCGGGCGCATCCCATTTCGCGCCTGCGTGTTCGACGATGCGGCGGATCAGCGAATAGCCGTTCGAGTGCGGGCCTGAGGACGCAACGCCAATGAGAACGTCGCCCGCCTTCTGCGTATCGAGACGCGGGAGCAGCGTGCCGCGTTCGGCGGCGCCGAGGGAAAAGCCGGCGAGGTCGTAATCGCCCTTGCCGTACATGCCGGGCATTTCGGCGGTTTCGCCGCCCGCGAGCGCGCAGCCAGCTTGGCGGCAGCCCTCCGCGATGCCGCGCACGACGACGATGGCTTCATCCGCGTTCAACTTGCCGGTGGCGAAATAGTCGAGGAACACGAGCGGCTCGGCGCCTTGCGCGAGCAAATCGTTGACGCACATGGCGACAAGATCGATGCCGACGGTCTCGTGCAGGCCGGTATCGATCGCGACCTTGAGCTTGGTGCCGACGCCGTCCGTGGTGGTCAGGATCACAGGATCGGTGAAGCCGGCGGCCTTGAGATCGAATGCGGCGGCGAAGCCGCCAAGCGCGGCGTCGGAACCGGGGCGGGCTGTGGATTTCGCTTCCGGTTTGATCAGCGAAACGAGGCGCTCGCCTTCATCGATCGAGACGCCAGCCTCTGCGTAAGTGAGGCCGTTTTTTCCGGTGTTCGTCATCTGGCCATATTCGGGAGGCAAGCGGGCTTTCGGTCGGACGGAGCGGGGGCTAAGGTCTGCCCGCTCCGGACATGAAATTCCGGACAAGAAATTCAGGTAGATACGAGGACAATCCCCATGAGAGCCTTGGCAGCGCTCGCGTTCGCGCTTCTGTGCGCCGTAATGCCGGAAGCCGCAAGCGCACAGGGGCGCGACAACGCCTACGTGGTGGGCGGCGTGCCGGCGGATGCGACAGCCGCGAACGCGGCGCAGGCACAATCGGCCGCGCTCGCGAATGCGCAGCGGATTGGCTTTGAGCGGCTGGTGCGGCGCGTAACGCCGACTGAGGAACTCGGGCGCATCGGCGTGCCGGCGGTGACGCCGCAGCAGCTCGATACGCTGGTGAACAGCGTCGATGTCGAGGACGAGCGGCGCTCCTCCACCCGCTATATCGGGCGCGTAACGGTGCGGTTCGATCAGACGGGCGTGCGCACGCTGTTGCGCAACGCCGGCTTCACGATTGTGGATAACCGCACGACGCCGACGGCGGTGATGGCCCGGGCGCCGGGCGCTGATGAGGAGGTCGCGGCGCTGTGGCGTGAGGTATGGGGCCAGGGCGGCTACCAGACCGAACTTGCGCCGCTGGTTGTGGCGGCGAATGCGCCTGCCGAGGGCGCCGATTGGGCTGCGGTTGGGCCTGCCGCGCAAGCCGCGGGCGCCGGCGCGGCGTTGATCGCGACGTTGCGGCTCTCGGGCGGCAACGCAAGCGCGACGTTCCAGGAAGTTTCGTCCACAGGCGTCCGCGATCGCGGTACGGCGACGGCGCGGGTGCAGGGCGATGATCTGCGCAGCGCGCTCTTGGCGCTGACGGTGCAAGCGAATGATCGTGTACAGGCCGATTGGAAGGCGCGGGCTGCGGCCGGCCAAGGCGGCGCGCGCGGGCGAATTTCCGCGTCCGCGCTCTACACGACGCAGGCGGACTGGGAGCGGATCAAGACCGGGCTCGAAGGCGCGGCGGGATCGCTGATCTCCGAAATCCGCATCGAAGCGGTGGGCCGCGAAGGCGCGCTCGTCTCCTTCTCGTTCACGGGCGACCAGACGGCGCTGGTGGCGGAGCTGCGGCGGCGCGGCGTGAGCCTTGAAAACTCCGACGTCGGCCCGGTGCTGCGCACCGCGCGGCGGTGACGCTGACGCGATGAGTACGTCCGAACAGCCCCGGCTGTTCGAATTCCGGATGGGTGAGCATTCCCCGGACACGCTGGTCGTGGCCGAGGCGAACCGCGAGGCGGCGCTCCTGCTCGCGAACCCCGCTGCGTGGCCGGGAGGCGCGTTGGCGCTTGTCGGACCTCCGGGGTCAGGGAAGACGCATCTGGCGCTCGCGTGGGCGCTGGAGCATGGGGCTGAGACGCTTCCGCCCGACGCGCCGCTGGAGCGGGTCGCAGCCGCGTTCGAGGCGGCGGGCGGGCGGCTGGTGATCGACGATGCGGGCGGCCAGCATGACGATCAGACGCTGATCCGGGCGCTCGATCTGGCGCGATCGCGCGGCGGGGCGGTGCTGCTGACTGGGCCCAAGGAGCCGGGCGCGTGGGACGTAACCATTCCGGATCTAAAATCACGGCTGCAGGCGTTGGCCGTGGCGCGCCTGGGGGAGCCGGACCGGGCGCTGCTCGATGTGGTACTCCGGCGCCTGTGTCGGGAAAGATTCATAGAATTGCGGCATGATGCCCACGTGTTCCTTCTTGAGAACATGGCGCAGAGCTTCGCCGCCGCCCACGCCGTGGCCGAAGCTCTGGACGCCTTGGTGGTGCGGGGCCGCAAACCTCTAACGACCGCGATGGCCAAAAAGGCGCTCGCGGCGGCGGAGGCGGCGGAAGACGAGGCTTAAGTAGATGAGCGGCGCAAAACGCGCACAACCGAAGGCGCGGACGCAAAAGCGCGTGGCCGAGAAGGCCGTGGCGACGGGCGCGACGATCGCGGCCGATGATCCCGCCCGCTTCATCAACCGCGAGCTTTCGTGGCTCGCGTTCAACACGCGCATTCTGGAAGAAGCCGAGAACCCCGCGCACCCGCTGCTGGAGCGGCTGCGGTTTCTCTCGATCTCCGCCAACAACCTCGACGAATTTTACATGGTGCGCGTTGCGGGCCTGCATGAGCAGATCAAGGCACGCGTGACGACGCGCAGCGCCGATGGGCTGACGCCGGCCGAACAATTCGACCGCGTCCATGTCGAAGCGAGCGAACTGATCGCAAAGCAGCAGCGCCGCTGGATCGCGTTGCGCGCGGAGCTGCGCGATGCGGGCGTGGCGGTGGTCGACGCCAGTGAGTTGACGCGCGAGGAGCGCGAGTGGCTTGAGCCCGTGTTCATGGAGCAGTTCTTCCCGCTCATGACGCCGCTCGCCATCGACCCGGCGCACCCGTTTCCGTTCATTCCGAACCAAGGCTTTGCGCTCGCATTGCAGCTGAAGCGCAAGGAAGACGGCCATCAGATGAACGCCGTCGTGCCGGTGCCGACGCAGGCGCAGCGCTTCATCGAGATTGGCGGCGCCGGGCGCGAGGACAAGCGCTACATCACGCTCGAAGCCGCGATCATGCTCTTCCTGCATCGCTTGTTTCCGGGCCATACGGCGTGCGCGACCGGCGCGTTCCGCGTGATCCGCGACAGCGACATCGAAATTGCGGAAGAAGCCGAAGACCTGGTGCGCGGGTTCCAAACGGCGTTGAAGCAACGCCGGCTTGGCGACATCGTGCGTCTCAAGATCGACGCTTCGATGCCGGAAGATCTGCGCGACTTCATTATTCGCGAAATCGAGGCCGATCCGCATGACGTGGTCATCGCCGATGGGCTGCTTGGGCTCGCCGCGCTTTCCGAGCTGATCACGACGGACCGGCCGGATTTGCAGTTCGCGCCGTACGAGCCGCGTTTTCCTGAGCGCATTCGCGACTTTGGCGGCGATACGTTCGCGGCGATCCGCGCGAAGGACATTCTCGTTCACCACCCGTATGAGAGCTTTGACTCCGTCGTCCGGTTTTTGCGGCAGGCCGCGGCCGATCCGCAGGTCGTGGCGATCAAGCAGACGCTCTACCGCACATCGAAGAACTCGCCGATCGTCGCGGCGCTGATCGAAGCGGCGGAAGCTGGCAAGAACGTCACCGCGCTCGTTGAGATCAAAGCGCGCTTCGATGAAGAAGCGAATTTGCGCTGGGCGAACGATCTGGAGCGCGCGGGCGCTTCGGTCGTGTACGGCTTCGTCGACTTCAAGACGCACGCGAAGGTGAGCCTCGTTGTGCGCCGCGAGGGCGACACGCTGCGCACCTACACGCACTTCGGCACCGGTAATTATCACGCGATCACGGCGCGGGTTTACACCGACCTTTCCCTCTTCACGGCCGATCCCGCGCTGGGGCGCGATGCGATGCGCGTGTTCAATTTCGTCACGGGCTACGCCAAGCCCGATCACCTTGAGCGGCTGGCGATGAGCCCGCTGACGCTGAAATCGACGTTGCTGAAGCTGATTGCGGACGAGGTCGCGTACGTGAAGGCCGGCCAGCCGGGCTCGATTTGGGCCAAGCTGAACGCGCTCGTCGATCCCGAGATCATCGATGCGCTCTATGGCGCGAGCCAGGCAGGCGTGAAGATCGACTTGGTGGTGCGCGGGATTTGCTGTCTGCGGCCCGGCGTGAAGGGGCTGTCGGAGAATATCCGCGTCAAATCCATCGTCGGCCGGTTCCTGGAACACTCGCGGATCGTGTGCTTCGGGGCGGGCAAGGCGTTGCCGCACCCGGACGCGAAGGTGTTCATCGCCTCGGCGGACTGGATGAACCGGAACATGGAGCGGCGCGTCGAGGTGCTGTGCCCGATCGTCAATCCGACGGTTCACACCCAGGTGCTCGACCAGATCATGGTCGCGAATTTGAACGATGAGGCGCAAAGCTGGTACATGGGCCCCGATGGCTCCTTCAAGCGCGTCGACACGAGCGAACTCAGTGAACCGTTCTCCGCGCACCAATATTTCATGCGCAATCCGAGCCTCTCGGGCCGCGGCAAGGCGATCGTAAGCGATGCCCCCGCAGCCTTCGACCATATCGGCGCCCGCGCTCAGTAAGAGCGCCGCGCACGAAGCCGCCGTTATCGACGTCGGCTCGAACTCGGTGCGCTTGGTGATCTACCGCGTCGATGGGCGCGCGCTGACGCCGACGCACAACGAGAAAGTCACGGCCGCGCTCGGCAAGCGGCTGCTGCGCACGGGGCGCTTGTCGCCCGAGGGCGCGGAGAAGGCGCTCAAAGCGCTCGTGCGGTTCCGCGAAGTGATCGACGATCTTGGGATTGGCGAGACGTATGCGGTGGCGACCGCGGCCGTGCGCGAGGCCGAAGACGGGCCGGCGTTTGCTGAGCGCGTGAAGCGCGAGACGAGCATCACGTTGCGCGTGCTGACGGGCGGCGATGAGGCGCGGCTCTCGGCGCTCGGCGTGCTTGCGGGCGCGCCGGATGCAGCGGGCGTCGTCGGCGATCTTGGCGGATCGAGTTTGGAACTCGTCGAAGTTCACAAAGGCAATGTCGGCCGCGGCGAGACGTTCCGGCTTGGGCACCTCGCGCTCGGCGATGGCGGGTTCGATTACGATCGCGTCGCTGCGGCTGCGGATGCGGCGCTGGCTGAGAGCGAAACGACGGAGCAGCCGGGGCGCGATCTCTATGCCGTTGGCGGCGCCTGGCGCGCGCTGGCGCGCATTCACATGAAGCAGATCGGCCATCCGCTACGCGTGCTGCACCACCACGAAATGTCGCGCGCCGAAGCGCTGAAGATCACCGACCTTGTGCGCCGGCAGAGTAAGCGTTCGCTGGCGACGCTCGAGGATGCAGCGGCCAAGCGCGCGGATTCGCTGCCATTCGCGGCGGTGGTGCTCGAGCGCTTGCTGTTGCGCGGCAAGTTCGAGCGCGTGATCCTCTCCTCCTACGGTTTGCGCGAAGGCGTGCTCTTGGAGCGGATGACGCCGGAGGCATTGGCGCAGCATCCGCTGATCGCGGGCGCGGAGGCGTTTGCCGAAGGCTTTGGCGGCGGCCCGCGCGTGCGCGCGTTCGGGCAGGCGTTGGAGCGCTGGATCGCGCCTGCGTTTGCGGGGCAGGCGCCGGTGTTTTCCGAAGATCACGACGCGCATCTGCGGGGCGCTGCGGCGCGGCTCGCGGACATTGGCGGGGCGCTCCATCCCGATCAGCGTGCGGAGATCATGTTCGATCTGGTGCTGCGGGCGCCGCTCGCGGCGATCAATCATGTGGAGCGCGCGTTTCTGGCGGCGTGCGTGCACCACCGGTACACGAAGTCCGCGCCGGCGCTGAACGATGCGTATGCGCGCTTGCTGCATGAAGATGCGCGGCGCGCGGCGATGGCGGTGGGCGTGGCGCTGCGGCTCGGGGCGGATGCGTCGGCGCGGTCGCAAGTGTTGCTGGCGCATTTCACGCTGCGGCTCGAGGGCGGCGCGCTGGTGCTGTCGCTCAAGCGTACGGAGGCGGATCTGTTGAGCGATCAGGCGGTGCGGCGGCTCGAAGCGTTGGGCGCAGCGCTTGGGCTGGCGACGCGCACGGCCCTCGTTTGACTTTTGATTGGCGCGATTTCCGAGGAAATCGCTAGCTGCCGAGTTCCTCGATCGCGACTTTGCCCTTCTTGAGCGTCAGGGCGATGCGGCCGTGTTTCAGCGCGAGCGCGCGTTCGCCGTAGATGTCGCGCCGCCAGCCTTTGAGGGCTTCGACGTCCGCTGTGTCGGACGCGGCGATGGCTTCAACGTCGGCGGCGTTGGCGATGAGGCGGGGCGCGACGCCGTGCGCTTCGGCTTCGAGGCGCAGCAGCACCTTCAGCAGTTCGGCGGTGGGGCCGATGCCGGCGGGCGCGGGCGGCGGGCGATCATGCTTGAAGGCAGGGCGCTCCGGCTTGGCGAACGCGGCTTCGAGCGCGGCGATGAGTTCGCTGCCGCCGCGCGAGCGGCCAAAGCCGCGCGGGACCACGCGCAAGCGATCGAACGCGTCAGCGTTGCGCGGGCGCTGCTCGGCGATTTCGTAAAGCGCTTCGTCCTTCAACACGCGTGCGCGCGGCGTATCGCGCAGCTGGGCTTGGCGTTCGCGCCATTCGGCGGCGACTTGCAGCGCCAAGAGATAGTCGGGCGTGACCTTGCGCAGCTTGAGGCGCTTCCAGGCGTTTTCGGGCGCGGTGTCGAAATTGTCCGGATCTGTCATCGCCGCGTGCTCTTCATCGAGCCAGTGCGTGCGGTTCTTGCTGGCGAGATCGGCGGCCATCATCGGGTAAAGGTCGCGCAGGTGCGTGACGTCGGCGAGGGCGTAAGTGAGCTGCGCTTCGCTGAGCGGGCGGCGGCTCCAATCGGTGAAGCGCGAGCTCTTATCGATGCGCCGCTTCAGCATGGCTTGGACGAGGCCGTCATAGGCGATCGAGTCGCCAAGGCCGGTCGCCATTGCGGCGATCTGCGTGTCGAAGATCGGCGCGGGCAGCTCGCCCATCAGATTGAAGAAAATTTCGAGGTCCTGGCGCGCGGCATGGAAGACCTTGAGCACGGCCTTGTTGGCCATCAGCGCCAGGAAGGGCTTCAGGTCGAGGCCCGGGGCCAAGGGATCGATCAGGGCTTCGGCGCCTGGGGACGCCGCTTGGATGAGGCACAGGCGGGGCCAATAGGTCGTTTCGCGCATGAACTCCGTGTCGACGGCCACGAAGGGGCCGGCGGCGAGGGCATGGCAGGCGTCGGTCAGCTCGGCGGTTTCGGTGATCAGGCGCATCGGGGCGCCCCCGGATGCGCGGGGCTGGCCGGAAGGTCAAGGGCGGGGCGCGCCGGAGGCTTTAGCGGGGCCTTAGCACGCTGCTTGCTAGGGTTGCCGGCTCGCCGATCCGGCTTGTCGGCGGGGGGCAAAACGCCCAAAACGCGCGCCCGGGCGCACCTTAACGTTTCCCGCCTCCGGCGGCGGGCCCGATTGGAGTTTTCTGAATGCACGCCTATCGCAGCCATACCTGCGGCGCCCTCCGGCCCTCGAACGCGGGCGAGAACGTCCGGCTGTCGGGCTGGGTGCACCGCAAGCGTGACCATGGCGGGCTGCTGTTTGTGGACCTGCGGGACCATTACGGGCTGACGCAACTGGTGGCCCACCCGGGCACGCCGGGCTTTGAGGCGCTCGATAAGGCGCGCGCCGAGAGCGTGGTGCGGATCGAGGGCAAGGTCGTGGAGCGCACGCCCGAGACACAAAACGCGCAGCTGCCCACTGGTGGCATCGAAGTGCGGTTGGCGTCGGCCGAGGTCCTGAGCGAAGCGCAGGAACTTCCGCTGCCGGTGTTCGGCGAGCCGGACTACCCAGAAGACATTCGCCTTCGCTACCGCTTCCTCGATCTGCGGCGCGACACGCTGCACCGGAACGTCGCGCTCCGCTCCAAGGTGATCCACTCGATCCGCAACCGCATGGTCGATGCGGGCTTCACGGAATTCCAAA
>CAZXNY010000079.1:0-10225 GCA_964642205.1 uncultured Caulobacteraceae bacterium | reverse complement strand
CGATGTTTTCTTGCCGGTAGAGCTGGATGGCGCTGCGCGCTGCGTCATCGAGGCGGCGGCCTTCGGCGTCTAGCGCGGCGACGGCTTGGGCCGCGCCATCGTAGAGGCGCGTTATACGGTCGAGCGTGGCGCGCTGCGTTTCGAGTTCGGCGTTTACAGCGGCGCGTGCGGCCGTCACTGGTTCTTCCAGCTCCCCGCGCGCTTCGTCGCGCAGCTCGGCCAGCGCTTCGCTGGCTTCTGTGCTCGCGCGGTCGAGCTTGCCGTAGTCCGGGTAGGGATCGTCGAAACCTGAATAGCCCTTCAGCGCGGAGAACACCCAAACGCCGCCGCCGAGCATCAGGAGCACGATGGCTTGCGGCGAGGTGAGCGCGAACGCTTGGGCGAGGAAGTTGCCCGCGTCGCCGTCGCCAGCGGGCGACGCGAGCGTTTGGCGCCAGATTGCGGCGAAGAAGTTGAGATAGAGCGCGACGCCGGCGAGCGCGGCGAACGCGATGGCGCCAAGCGTTTTCAACGGCCAACGGACGTGCTGGAGATAGCGCAGGCCAAGGAAGCCCGCGAGAAAGCCGAGCGTGACGTTGGCGCCAGATAGGCCAATCGCGGTGACGGCGCCGCCGAGGAGGCCGCGATCGTCGGTCTCCGCAAACAAAGCCGCGCTGAACAAGGACTCGAACACGGCCGCCGCGAGCAGCAAACCCGCCTGCATCAAGCGCGAGGATGGATAGATCGCGATGCGGCGCAGACGATTGTCGTTCTTGAACGCGGCGAGGTGGCGGCGCGCTTCGTGCGCGCGCGCGGCCGCTTCCGCATAGGCGTGCGCGTAGCGGCCTTCGATTTGGCGGAGCGCGAGGCGCGCGTCGGCGGTGAGGCTGGAAAATTCGGCGCCTGAGGGTGCGGCGGCGCGCAGCGCGCGTTCCGTTTCAGCCGCGAGCGCGGCGCGGCGCGCTTCGACATCGGCGCGTGCAGCGGAGACGGCGGCGGCGATATCACGCTCGGCTTCGGCGAGGTCGCGCGCGTCCAGCGCGGGCCGGCCGGCCGCGCCGTCGGCGCGCGCGCGGGCGCGCACGTTGAGGCGCCGCGCCAAGCTCTCGGCGCCGATCTCTTCCTTAGCCTTCAGCCCCGCCATGCATGCCCCGAGTGCGTTCCGTGGCGTCCCTCAACTAAAGCGCGTCTTGGCGCTCTCGCCAATGGCGCTTTGGCGTTCTAGAAGCGCGGCGTTTTCCGGAGCTTGCCTTGGCCGAGCGCGCCGAACTTTTGACGATCGCGGAATTTGCCGCTGGCCGTGCGGGCGCTGCCCTCAAAGCGCATCGCGCGGAATGGTCGGGCGTTGAGTCCGAACAGGGCCGCGAAGTGAAGGTCGATGCGGACAAGCGCGCCGAAGCGCTGATCATCGATGTGCTGCGCAAGCTCGCGCCCTATCCGATCGTGACGGAGGAGGCGGGATGGCTCGATGAGAGCGCGGGCACGGATCGCCTGTGGGCCGTAGATCCGCTCGATGGCAGCGTGAACTACATCCAAGGTTTTCCACAATGCGCGGTGTCGGTCGCGCTGATCGAAGGCGGTAAGCCGATCCTCGGAGTCGTGGATTGTTTTCTGACGGGGGAGCGATACGCGGGCGCGGTCGGACACGGCGCGTGGCGTGACGGGGCGGTCATCAAACCATCGGTTACGACCGATCCGGCGCGCGGCGTTCTCAACACCGGGATCCCGGCGCGGGCCCGCACCGATTCGGCGGCGATGGATGTTCTGGTCACCAACATGCTGGCTTGGCGCAAAGTGCGCATGATCGGTTCGGCGGCAGTCGCGCTCGCTTATGTGGCAGACGGACGCGCCGATGCGTATCGCGAGTCAGGTTCCATGATTTGGGATGTCGCGGGCGGTTGCGCGCTCGTGGCCGCTGCGGGCGGTTTTGTTGAGATCGGCGGCGCTGATTTCCATGCGCCCCTTGAAGTTACGGCCACCAATGGCCGTTTGCCGGCGCCAAAGTGAGAGAGCGCGACTTTTCTGTGACGGGTTTACGGCGCAACACTCGTTTAGGGATCGGCAGGGACTGCCGCTCTAGGGGTCTTGCCAGTGCGCCGGTTCGGTCGCAGGGTCGCGGCGCGCAAACGAGGGCGGGACACTAAGGCATGACGCTCCGGCGAAAGGGCGATGCGGCGGGGGGATTCGCCGCACGCAAGACCAGAGCCGCCTTGATTGGCGGCGCAGAGTCGATTGCTGCGTCTGCAGCATCCATTGGCGCGGAAGGCTCATTCGAGCTTATCGGCGCGTTCACAACTGATTCGGTTGGCGTTTCGGACATTGCGGGCGTTCGCGTAGTCGGTGGGATCGATGCGCTTTCGAGCGCGCTGTCGCTTTTGAACGTTCAAGCGTTGATCTGGTGCGAGGCGCCTCCGGCGCGCGCGCGTGCGCGCCATGTGCTCGATGAGGCCGTGCGCGCCGATTGCCGCGTGTTCGTCGCCGAAAAAGATGAGACGGGCGTCACCGTACGTGCGCTGGTGCTGGATGACCTCTTCGGGGCTTCGGCGCGTGGGCTGCCGGAGGAGGCGCTACGCGCTGCCTTTGCGGGTAAGCGCGTGCTGGTCACGGGCGGCGGCGGTTCCATCGGATCGGAACTCGTGCGGCGGCTGACGCGGCTTGGGCCAGCGCGGCTCGTGGCGCTCGATTGCTCCGAGTTCAACTTGTTCAATCTCACGCACGAGCCAGCGCTCGCCGAAACGGGCCTGGTGGCGGTGCTGGCGGACATCCGGGACCGAGACGAGCTGATGCGCGTGTTTGCGCGCGAGCGGCCGGAGATCGTCTTCCACGCCGCAGCGCTGAAGCATGTGCCGCTTGTCGAAGAACACCCGGCGCAGGGCGTGATCACCAACGTGCTCGGCACCCGCCATGTCGCCGAAGCGTGCGACGCGTTTGGCGCGGCGCTCGTATTCGTCTCGACCGATAAGGCCGTGCACCCGAAGAGCGTGATGGGCGCGACCAAGCGGCTTGCTGGCCTCCTGTGCAATGCGCTTGACGCGGAAGCCGCCACTGGGGCGCCGCGTCGCATCGTGGTGCGGCTCGGCAACGTGCTGGGCTCGGCCGGTTCGGCAGCGCCGCTGTTCGAGCGCCAGCTCGCCAAGGGCGGGCCGATCACCGTCACCGATCCGGACGTCGCGCGTTACTTCATCACTGTCGCGCAAGCAGCGGATGGGCTGCTGCAGAGCGCCGCGATCGGGCTTGAGGCCGACGCGCCGCGCGCGGGCAATTATCTGCTCGAGATGGGCGCGGACGTGCCGATCATCGATCTGGCGGGCGACATCATCCGCCTCGCGGGCCTGCGGCCCAATATCGACGCGCCGATCAAGTATGTCGGGCTGCGGCCGGGCGAGAAGCTGCGCGAAGATCTCGTCGGCGAAGATGAGACGGAGACCGAGACGGTGTCGGCTTCGGTGCGTGTGGCGCAGGGCGATGCGTTGACGCTCGCGGAAGCGAACGCGCGGATCGACGCCGTCGTCGCGCTGGCGCGAGCGGGCGATAGCGAGCGCGTGCGCGATGCGGTCGATGAAGCCGTGCGGCCCGCTGCTGAGCCGCGTCGCCGCGCTGCCGGCTAGACCAAACTGCACATTTCCGTGCGCGTGAAACGCCGCATTTTGTGCGGCGCGCGTCCGGCGTTGCGTCAACCGGCGTCAATCTCGCAACGTTGTAAAACCTTACCATCGCGCAGGCTCGACCGGGTGAAAACGCGCGTCTAGAACGCTCGGAACAATGGCGTCATGCGGCGGGGGCTGCGCGGATCGCTTGAGGTTCGGAGCCAAGATGTCTCGCCGTTCGCATTTCTATTTGTTCGCCGCCGCTGCGGCGCTGCTGACGCCTGCGGCGCACGCGCAAAGCAACCCGGAAGAAATCGTCGTCACCGCCACGCGGCGCGAGCAGGCGCTGCAAGATGTCTCGGCCGCCGTTACGCCGATCACCTCCGATCTGGTGCGCAATTCCGGCATTCGCGATCTGCAGGACATCACCGCGGTGACGCCCTCGTTGCAGTTCAACGTCTCGGAAAACGAGACCTCGGCCACCGCGCGGATTCGCGGCATCGGCACGCAGGGCTCCAATCCGGGTCTGGAATCGGCTGTCGGCGTGTTCATCGATGGGGTCTATCGCGCTCGGAACGGCGTGGCGCTGACCGACCTCGGGGAAGTGTCGCAGATCGAAGTGCTGCGCGGGCCGCAGGGCACCTTGTTCGGGCGCAACACGTCCGCTGGTCTGATCAGCATCCGAACCGCTGCGCCCGATCTCGCGGAATTCTCCGCCAACGCAGAAGCAAGCTACGGCTCATATGGCGACACGCGTGTCGCCGCGGGCTTCTCCGCGCCGATCATCACCGATGAACTGGCCGTGCGGCTGTTCGCGACGCGCGCGGTGCGCGACGGGTTCATGGACGTCGTCAACGCCGCGGGCGTGGTGAGCGACGCGAACACGCGCGACGTAACAAGTGTGCGCGGGCAGGCGCTGTGGGCGCCGACCGGAAATTTCAGTCTCCGCCTGATCGGCGATTACAGCGAGCGCGACGAAACGTGCTGCGCGGGCGCGCTCTACAACGCCGCGCTCGTGAACGGCGCGCCGGGCGCGTTCCCAGCGCCAAGCTCGCTTGCGGTGGCGGCGCTCGGCGGCTTTGGCCCCGGCGGGATCGGCGCGATCGGCAACGGCGACTTCGGGCTGCGGCGCGCGTTCGGCGATCGCGAGAACATCCAGCAGCTGCAGGATTCCGGGTTCTCGGCCGAAGCCAATTGGGTGATCGGCGATCTCTTGCTCACGTCAGTCACTGGCTATCGCAGCTGGGACTTCGATCAGGGCCAAGACGCGGACTTTACCGCGCTCGACGTGCGTCGCCGTGCGTTCGATGGCGCGACCGGGTTTGGGTTTGACACGTTCTCGCAAGAGTTGCGGCTCGCGGGTGTCTCCGGTCCGATCGATTGGCTGATCGGCGCCTATGTTTCCGATGAAGAGCTGACGCGCGGCGAGGGCGCTTCTGTCGGCACGCAGTTTGGCGATTATGTGCAGGCGCTGAACGCGGCGTTCCGGTGCTTGAATGGCGCAGTCGGCGCGCCCTGCGCGGTGACGGCCAATGTGGAAGGATCGCGTCAGCGCGACACCTTCACGCAAGAAGGCCAGCAGATCGCGCTCTTCACGCACAACATCTGGTCGCTCTCGCCGCGCACGCAGCTGACGCTCGGCCTGCGCGCGACGCATGAGGAAAAGGATCTCAACGCCAACATCCGCACCGAACTTGCGGCGGGCGTTCCCGCGGGTGGCGGGCCGGCGATTTTGGCGGCGAACGTCGCGACGTTGTTCGCGGGTCTTTCGCCAGCGGATCAGGCCGCGATTGCCGCGGCGCCGTGCGGGCTGATCGCGACGCCGACGGTGCGCAACGCGGCAGTCGGCGCGGTGCGCTCGCTCTATTGCTTGAACGAGATCAATCCGTCGCGTGACGGCGCACACAATCAGTCGCGCGAGGAGGACGAATGGTCCGGCATCGCGGCGCTGCGGCATGAGTTTACGGATGCGACGAGCGCGTATGTTTCCTATGCGCGCGGCTACAAGGGCGGCGGCTTCAATCTCGACCGGGATTTCTCGCCCGGCGCGTTCAACACCAGCTTCCCAGCGGAGACGGTGGATTCCTGGGAGCTTGGGCTGCGCACGCGCTGGCTCGATGACTCGCTGATTGCGAACTTCACGCTGTTCGCCAACGCGTTCGAGAATTTCCAACTCAACACGTACAACGGCATCCAGTTTGTCGTTGCCTCGGTGCCGGAAGTCGAAAGCCAGGGCATCGAGCTCGATCTCATCTGGCGCGCGCCCGTCGAAGGGCTGAGCTTCCAGGGCGGGGCGGCCTACGTTGATGCGCAGTATGGCGACGACACGGGCTGGGTGGCGGCGACGGCCAATCCGCTGACAGGCGTGCCGCTGTTCGGCAATCTGCCGAACGCGCAGGTCACCAACGCGCCGCGCTGGACGATCACGGGCGCGACGACGCTTGAGCGGCCGGTGTTCGACGACAGCATGCTTGGGCTCGTCTACGTCGATTTCCGGCATGTCACGGATCAGAACACGGGCTCTGACCTCGCCGCCGCAAAGATCCAGGAGGCGTACTGGCTGGTGAACGCACGCGCGGGGCTAATGACGCTCGATGAGCGTTGGAGCTTCGAGTTGTGGGCGCGCAATCTGCTCGACGAAGACTACGCGCAGATCATGTTCGACGTACCGCTGCAAACCGGCGCGCGCGGCGCGTTTCTTGGCGATCCGCAGAGCTTCGGCGTGACGTTGCGGGTGCAGCGCTAAGCGCTGAGCCGTCACCAGCTGCGTGAGAAGCTGACCGCGCCATCGACGACGAGCGTGTGGCCGACGACATAGTCGCCGGCCTTGGACGCCAGGAAGATCGCTGCGCCGGCCATATCGTCATCGACGCCGAGGCGCTTGGCCGGGATGCGGGAGGCGACGCGCTCGCTGTTGTCGCGCGCATCGATGTTCATGTCGGATGCGAACGCGCCGGGCGCGATGGCGGAGACGACGATGCCGTCCTCGATGAGGCGTAGCGACATGCGCTTGGTGAGGTGAATGAGGCCCGCCTTCGAGGCTTGGTACGAGTAGGTCTCTTGCGGGTTCGAGGAGAGCCCGTCGATCGAGACGATGTTGATGACCTTCGAAGGTTGGCCGGGCTTGGCGGCGGCCTTCAGCGCATCGTGCAGGCGCTGCGTCAGGAAGAAGGGCGTTTTGACGTTGAGGTCCATGACCTTGTCCCAGCCCTTTTCCGGGAAGTCCTTGAACTTCTCGAGCCAGGCGGCGCCGGCGTTGTTGACCAGAATGTCCGCCGTCTTGTGCTTAGCGAGGTAGGTGCTCGCGAACTCCTCGATGCCGGCGGGCAGCGAAAGATCGCAAGGGATCGCGTCGATATCGCCGAGCTTGGAAAGCTCTTTGACCGTCTCCTCGCATTGCGCGGCTTTGCGTGCGGTGATGGTCACGCGCGCGCCTTGGCGCAGGAAGCCTGTGGCGATCATCTTGCCGATGCCGCGCGAGCCGCCAGTGACGATGGCCTTGCGGCCCTTGAGCGAGAAGAGATCGGACATCGGCGGACTCCTATTCAGCAGGCGTGGCGTTGGCGGCGAGGGAGCGGAGGCGCTCATTATGCGCCTCGCGCGTCACGCGATAGCCGGTCAGGCACAGGATCGACAATCCAAACAGCAAAATGAACGCGGCGGCGTAGGCGTAGGCGAGGTTGGAGAGGATCGCGGGGGCGACCTCGGAGGGCTGCGCGCCTTCCGGAAACTGAGCGATTGTCAAAATCGTGCCGGCCGCGAACAGGCCAACGCCCGACACTGCCTTCTGCACAAAGGTGTTCGCGGCCGTAATGACGCCTTCGGCGCGCCGCCCGGTCTTGTGTTCGATCTCCTCGACACTGTCGGCGATCATCGATGCCGCGAGAATGGCGCAGGCGATGCCCGCCGCCGTGATCAGGCAGCGCTCAAGCATCAGCAGCGGCAGCAGCAGTGGGTCGTGGTTGGGCGGGAAGAGCCCCGCCTGCCGCAGCAGTACCGGCGTGATCCCGACGATAACAGCGATGATGAAGAGCCCAATGCAGGCATGCTTCTTGCCGAACATGTGGGTGAGTGGGGTGGCGATCAGCACAGAGATGATGGTGCCGGCGACCGCCGCGGCCGATAGGATCGCGAATTCCGCCGCGCTCAGCGCCCAATAATATGTGCCGAGATAGACAGCGAGACCGCTCGCGACGCCGGACGCCATACCGGAAAACACGCCAGCCGCGAGGATCACCAGGATCGAGCGGTGGGCCAGCGTCGCGAGCATCTCCCGCACGGTTTGCAAGACGGTGAGACGCCTTTGCGGCGGCATGCGGAACGTCGGGATCAGGTGATGCGTGCCAATCGACGAAATGAGGATCAGCGCCACCATCACGACCACGGCTGCAATCGAATAGGTGAAATAGCCGTCCGGATTGAGTTGGCCGACAGGGTGTTCAGCGCTCGGCTTCAAGAAAACGAGGAAGACAGCCATCGTCATCGCAAGACCGCCGACGACGCCGAAGAAATAACGGTAACTTAGGAGCGACGTCCGCTGCACATAGTCGTCCGTCAGCTCCGGCAGGAGCGATGCGTTCGGGATCTCGTAGAGCGAAAGGCACGCGCGGACGAGCATCGCCACGACGATCAGATAAACGAACGTGCCCTGATGCGAGAGCTCGGGCGGGTTCCACAGCATGAAGTACGTGACCGCAATTGGCAGGGCGGCGAAGTACATGAAGGGATGGCGGCGGCCCCATTTGGAGCGCCAATTGTCGCTCACTTGCCCGATAATCGGATCGATGCACGCATCGATCAAAAGCGCGATCAGCAGCGCCGTCGACACCATGATCGCGGGCAGGCCAAGCACTTGGTTGTAGTAGATGAGGAGGAGGGTCTGAAAACCCTGGTCCTTCACGCCGTAGGGGATCGAGCCGAGGCCGTAAAACAGCTTGGTCGAGAGGGGCGCTTTGTGAACCGGCGCGGCGGCAGCGGCGTCGCTCATGGTTTGGCGCACGAGAATAGGGGCGCGCCCAATGGCGCGGCGCGGGACGGCATCATACTTCCCCCTATCGTGTGCGGGTCAGCGCGCCGTCGCGTTGCCAGCTTTTGTTCTTAGAACTTTGCGTATGGCGTGACGCCCGCGTCAAGCGTCCCTCACTTGGGTGGGGCGACCAGGATTTTCACGGCTGTTTTATCGGTCTGGAGCTTAACGAACGCGTCCGGCGTCTGTGCGAGCGAGACGACGTTGGTGACGATGTCCGGGTATCTGGTTTCGCCGTTGGCGAGCCGCTGCAGCGAGGCGGCGAATTCCGGGATCGCGTAGCCAAAGCAGAAGCGCAGCTCGATCTCCTTGTTGATGAAGATCAGCGGCTCGATCTTGTCGGTCTCCATGCAGACGCCAACGACCACGATGCGCGTGCCGCCGGGCGCGGCCTCCGCGAGTTGCTGCAAGACCCCGGGCGCGCCGACGCATTCGTAGATCACGGGGCGCTTCGGGGTTTGCCCCATCATCTGCATCATCATGGCTTCGGCTCGGGTGGGCGCGACGCCGAACTCTTTCCAAGACGCATGCGGCGAGCTCTTGGCGGGATCGACGATCACGTCCGCGCCCATCAGCTCAGCGAGGGCGCGCCGCTCTGGTGAAAAGTCCGACGCGATGATCGGACCAATGCCGCGCGCTTTGAGCGAGGCGATCACCGCGAGCCCGACCGGGCCGCAGCCGATCACGAGATGGACTTCCTTGCCTTCGAGGCCCGCCATGACGACGGCGTGTTCGCCGACCGCCAGCGGTTCGGTGAGCGCGGCGTGCTCGGCGGAGAGCCCGTTCGGCACTTCAAGCAGAAGCGCCTCTTGAAGGACGATCTCCTCCGCGAAGCCGCCGGGCAGGTTGTTGGAATAGCCAAGCGCCTCCATTCCGCCTGCCGATTGCACGACGGGAACGGAGACGACGCGTGTGCCGGCCTTCAAGTTGCGAGTCGTTCCCGGTCCGCTCTCGAGCACTTCGCAACAGAACTCGTGGCCGAACACCATGTCCTTGTCGGACCGCATCGTGCCCGGCCCACCGGTACGGCGGCCGACTTCGATCATGTGGTCCAGGTGATCGAGCGCGTGCAGATCGGACCCGCAAATCCCGCACGCCAACGTGCGGCAGCGCACCAAGCCATCGGTGAGCTTGGGGGCGTCCATCTCATCCACAACGAGCCGCCCGGCGCGGCGAATTACGGCGCGCATCGCGCTCCTCCCTGTTCATGTTGGTTGACGCCAATGTGGCGCCGCGCGCGCCGCGCCGTCCATCCTTTGCCCTTTGGGAAAGCAGGGAAATTCAGCGCTGCGCCGCGCTCCGCAAGGCATGCGCGAAAGCTGTAACGGCCCCTGCGTTTGCCGTTGCATCGGGCGCCCGCGCGGTCCTAACATCGCGGCAATCGCCGCGCCGGGGGAGAGCGCTGCGCGCTTTAAAACCACTCCCCCACGTGCGCGCGCCGCTTGCGGCGCCGGGCGCGGTCACCAGGGAGAATGCAATTTGGAGCCCACCAACATTCGGGCGCCGGACTACTTCCACAAAGTTGTCGATTGCCAGTGGGCATGTCCGGCGCACACGCCGGTGCCCGAATACATCCGGCTCATCGCGGACGGGCGCTACACCGACGCGTACATGGTCAATTGGAATTCGAACG
>CAZXNY010000078.1:0-10248 GCA_964642205.1 uncultured Caulobacteraceae bacterium | reverse complement strand
TGACGGACGAGGCGTTCCACCACAAGTTTGGGAAGATCTGGGCCGACCGCACGGTGCCGCATCTCTCCGAAAGCGAACGCAATCTCGTAGAGGACTGGGCCGCGCATTGCGCGCAATCGCTGCTGTTCAACAATGGCTCGCCCGTGCAGCAGCAAGCGATCTACGGACAGTTCGGCCTCGACCCCGAGCGCGTGATCGCTGACATCATCGAGCGGCGGAAGAACCGCGATCCAAACTATCGCATGCGCGGCGAGACCAACATTTTCCGTGTGCTGATCAAGACGTTGCACAATGCGGGCCTCATCACCCAGCGCACGCGCGGCTTCTACGCGATGTATGTCGATATGGACGAGCTTGAGGGCGAGTCCACACGCATGGTCGGGGAAGACATCGCGGAAGAGGGCATCCGCTACCTGCAGACGATAAACTTCAAGGATCGCGCGGCGGTGGCGGTAGCGGCGGAATAGAGGGCGCGCCGGCGCAGACGTCGCGGTTGGCGTTGCGCCACTCGGCCATCAGCAGCTGGTCCTCGTCGATCGCATCCTGCCAGAAGCGGCGGCTATCGGGCGCAAGAAGCCGCGTGCAGGCGCGCGTTGCAAGCGCCGGCCATGTTTGCGTCAGCGCGCCTGCCTCCAGCACGAGTGCGGGCCCGTCGCCGCGGGAAACGGCGACATCGGCATCGTCTGGAGAGAACGCCGCGCCGTAGAGATCGCCCAGATCCTCCGCCAGCACGGCGAGGCGCCGGCCATCTGCCACGTCCCAGATCATCACGCGGCCTTCGCTGCCCGCCGTCAGCACACGCGCGCCATCGGCCGAGAATGTTGCGCTCACGAGTGGGCGCTCATGCCCGGCGAGCGTGACGATCAGCCGGCCGGTGCGCGCGTCCCAGACTTTCGCGGTGTTGTCCTGGCTCGCGGTCACGATGCGCGCGCCGTCGCGGGAGAACTCCGCCGTGTACACGTCGCCAAGATGTTCGAGCGAAAACCGCAGCCGCCCCGAGCGCGCTTCCCACACCTTCGCGCTCATGTCGGCGCTGGCGGTCAAAACTCGTGCGCCGTCGGGAGAGAAAGCGGCCGAGAACACCATGTCCTCATGCGTCAGCACGGCGCGCTGACGCCCGCCAGACCAGAGGCGCGCCGTCATATCCTCGCTGGCGGTGGCGAGGCTTTGGCCGTTCGGCGCGAACGCGATGCCGGTGAGCGGCGCTTCGTGACCGCTCAGTTCTTGGAGCAAGCGACCTTCGCGCGCATCCCAAACACGCGCGACGCCGTCCTCGCCCGCGGTCGCGATGCGCCCGCCGTCGCGCGCATAGGCGGCAGCGGACGAGGCCCCCGGAAGCGTCAGCGTGCGCGCGCCATCCGCGACGCGCCACACGCTCGCATCGCCATCCGAGGCCGCGACAACGATTTGCGCCCCGTCCGGGGCGAACACGGCGCCGGTGATGTCATGCTCCGCGATCGCAAACGTGGCGAGGGTACGCCCGCTCCGCGCTTCGAACATTGTTGCGGGCGCGGTGCTGCTCGCAACGAACAGCGCGGCGCCGTCCGGCGCATAGCGCACGAAAAAAGAATCTGGCGTTGAACGCGGACCGGACCCAACCGTCCGCGTTTCCCGTACTCGCCAGCGCGCGAAGGCGTAGTTGGCGCCGGCCGTCAGGACCTCGCCGTTGGGCAAGAAGGCCGCCGCGTACACACCGCGCTCATGTCCGTGCAGTGTATCGATCAGGCGTCCGGCGCGCGTCTCCCAGACCCTTGCGGTACTGTCGTAACCGGTTGTCACGATCCGTGCGCCATCGGGCGCATACGCAGCGCCGGTTAGTCCCTGCGCGTGACCGGTCAGCGCCCGTTCGCGGCGAAATGTGCGTGCGTTCCACTCGTAAGCAACGCCATCCGCGCTCGCCGTGAGAATGCGCTCGCCATTGGGCGAAAACACCGCGCTCACCACCGCCGCGTCGTGGCGCAAGGTCGCAACGAGCCGGCCCGAACGCGCATCCCACACTTTTGCAACGCTTTCCTCGCCAGCGGTCACAAGCCGGCGCCCGTCAGGAGAGAAGGCGACGCTCGAACACACGTCCGTGTGCGCGCGCAGCGTCAACACCATACGTCCGTCCGCGACACGCCAGAGGCGCGCGGTGTTTTCGCTTCCGGCGGCGACGTAAGCGCCGTCTGGCGAGAACGTGGGCGAGACGGTCAGGTCCGTCGTGAACCGGCCGACGAGCTGCGCGGTGCGTGCATCCCAGATGCGCAGGCCTTCAGGGGAGGTTGTCGCGATCCGCGCACCATCGGGGGAGAACACGGCGCAGTCGCCGATCAACGTCGCAACGCGGGCTCCGTCTGCGGTGGTGCGCAATTCCGTCGAAACATCAAAGCCGGAAACCAGTATGCGCGCACCATCCGGTGAGACCGCCACGCACCGCGCAGGCGCCGAGAACGGATACACGGCGACCGCTTCTCCCGAAGCGTACAACACCGCCGCAAGTGCTGCTCTGTAGTGGCGTGCATTCACCGGCGCGATCTGCATGCCGGCAAGTGCGTAGCGCGCTGCGGCGAGCGCATCGCCTTCGTCCAGCTTCTGCCAGGCGCGCTCGGCGAAGAAGCGGTTGAGCGTGTTGCGCGCTTCCATCGTTTGATGAAACGCAAAGCCAGCAAGCGCCGCAAACACGAGCGCGACTCCGGCGAGTGTGGCGATCGTAGCGCGCTGGCGTTGTTCGGCGCGCCGCCGGTCGCGCTGCCAGAGATCGTCGAAGTCGATATCCAGAAGGCCCGCGGCGAGGCGCGCGCACGCACGGTCACGGCCGTCTTTGCGGATGTCGAGCCCGAGCGGTTCGATTGGCAGTGCGTCCGGATCGTTTGGATCGCCGCTGGCGCGGAGCGCGGGCGGGAAGCACTCCGTTTCCGGGTCGCCGGAATTAGGGGCGCCATCGATGATGACGGCGAACACCTTGTCAGCGCGTCCCGTGCGGCGGAAGTGATGGATCTCCGCGTTCACCCACTCGGAGCGCGCCGAGCGCGGCGAGCAGATCACGATCAGGCTTTCGGCGTGATCGATTGCGTCTCTCACGTGGCCGGCGATGTCCGCGGCCGCTGGCATTTCTTCCTCGTCGCGAAAGAACCGGCCCAACCGCCGATCGTTTGAGATGCCGACGAGCGCGCCGAGCGGTATTTTGTAGCGCTCAAGCCACGTGTGGAGTCGCTTTCCCCATGCCTGGTCCTGCTGGGAATAGCTGATGAATGCGCGGTAGCGCATCGGCTCTGGCAACGGACCCCCCGGAGATCGCCGCAGCCTTCATGCGCGCTTGCGCAAGTGTTGTCGATGTCCGCTATTTGGAATGTGGGTCATGCGGAAACTGCGCTTTACCGGCGCACAGCTGCTTGGGATAACAGGCTGGACCTGCGGGGAGAGCGATGTTCTCGCGAAAGATAAAGTCCGCGCTGCTTGTCGACTTCGACAATATTGGCAGCACGGTCATGGCCAACAAGGCCGCAAACTGGACCGCCTGGCTCGAGGACGGCGGCTATGACCCGGCGCGCGTCAAGCGCGCGTTCATCTCAAAGAAAGTCTATTGGAACAGCCAGTACGATTTGAACCGCGTTCCTTTCGAACGCGCCGGGTTCGAAATCGAAGTGTGCATCGCGCGTCGCAAGGAAAAGGCGAGCAGTGCCGATTTCGAGATCACGATCGACGCGATGGACCTGCTCTATCGCCGCAAAGACCTCGACGAGGTCGTGATCCTGTCATGCGATACAGACTTTCTCTCCGTTCTGCATCGCCTGCAGGAAGGCAAGGTCGATGTCACTGCGATGGTGCGCGCCGATGCGGAGGCGGAGGCGCGGGCGAAGAACAAGACGCCTGTGTTTCGCGATCGCGCCAATTTCGTCATCACCGATGTCGAGCTGAAGAGCGCCTTCGACTACGAGCGCCCGAAGCGACGCTGGTTTGGCGCCCAGCGCGCGCCGGCCGCCGCAAACGGCTCAGCGCCCGCGCAAGCTGCGCGCCCAGCGGCGAGTCCCGCGCGTGCGTCGCAACCCGCAAACCGCAAAAGCAACGCCGATCCTGCCGCCGCGCGCGCCGACGTTGCGCGCCGCCTGGCGCATGCGGCCGCGTTGCGTCCAAACCGCCCCTTGCCGGGGAAGGTCGTGCTCTCGCTCCTCAATCAGACGGAGGGCTACGCGGGCAGCGGGCCGGACGCATTCTTCGGCTTCAAGAGCTTCACGGCAATGATCCGGGGCCTCGCCGCGCTTGAGCAGCACATGCAGGTGATCTTTATCAGCGGCCGCCCGGCGTTGATCTGGCGAGGCCCGCCGCGTCAAGCGGAAGACGCGGCCTAAGAGCCGCCTTGGTGACATAACGGAAACGGGTTCAGGACGTTTGACGCGCGCGTGAAGGCGCGAAACAATCGCGCCAACCACGCGGAGAGGAACGCCATGCCGATCGAGTACCCCGCCATCCTGAAGATGGAGAACAAGGGCCAGAAGTTCTCGTACACCGAGAAGGAGACGATGCTCTACGCGCTCGGGATCGGCATGGGCGACGATCCGATGGACCTTAACGAGCTGCGTTATGTGTACGAGCGCGACTTGAAGGCGGTGCCGACGCTCGCATCCGTCGTCGCGTGGGGCGCTGGGCCTGGGATGATGAACATCAACTTCGTGATGGTCGTCGATGGCGAGCGGGACATCACGTTCCACAAGCCAATGCCGACGAGCGCGGAGATCACCGCCGATAGCCGCGTGCTCGGCGTCTACGACAAGGGTCAAGGCAAAGGCGCGGTCATCCAGAACGAGACCGTGCTGAAGGACGGCAAGGGCGAGAAGCTCGCGACACTGGTATCGTCGATCTTCGCGCGCGGCGATGGCGGGTTCGGCGGGCCGAGCGAAGGCCAGCCTGAACCACACAAAACGCCGACACGCGCGCCGGATCAATCCGTCGATATCGCGACGCGGCCAGGGCAGGCGCTGCTCTATCGTTTGTCTGGCGATCGCAACCCGCTGCACTCCGATCCGGAGTTTGCGACCGCGGCCGGCTTCCCGCGCCCGATCCTGCACGGCATGTGCACGTACGGCGTCTCCTGCCGCGCAGTTTTGCAAACCTACGCCGACTACGATCCCGCCGCGATCAAGCGGCATGCCGCCCGCTTCTCCAGCCCTGTTTTTCCCGGCGAGACGATCACGGTCGATCTTTGGAAGGATGGCAACGAGGTCTCGTTCGAGGCGCGCGTGAAGAGCCGCAACGTCACGGTCATCAAGAACGGCTTCAGCGTGCTGGCATGAGCGAGCAGCTTCGCGCCGAGGCGCGCGCCTTCATCGCGGAGAACTTCGCGCCTGCGCTCAAGGGCCAGGGCCTCAAGTTCATGCAGGGCGGCGGCGATCAAAACGATCCCGACTTCGTCAAATGGAAACGTGCGATCGGCGCCAAGGGTTGGGGCACGCCGACGTGGCCGAAGCAATATGGCGGCGGTGGGCTCTCGAACGCCGATGCGCGCATCGTGTTCGAGGAGATGGGCAAAGCCGGCGCCTGGAATCCGATCGGCGGCATGGGCGTGATGATGTTCGGGCCGACTCTTCTTGAGTACGGCACGGAAGAGCAGAAGCAGCGGCACATTCCGAAGATCGTCACTGGCGAAATTCGCTGGTGCCAAGGTTACTCCGAGCCCGGCGCGGGCAGCGATCTCGCAAGCTTGCAAACGCGCTGCGAGGACAAGGGCGATCACTACCTCATCAACGGGCAGAAGATCTGGACGTCCGGCGCGAACCTGGCGGATTGGTGCTTCTGCCTCGTGCGCACGGACACATCGAAGAAGCACGAAGGCATCAGCTTCATCCTGATCGACATGCGCACGCCGGGCGTGGAGGCGCGGCCGATCTTGTTGATCAACGGCACGTCGCCGTTCTGCGAGACGTTCTTTACCGATGTGAAAGTCCCGAAGGAAAATCTCGTTGGGCAGCTCAACGCGGGCTGGACGATCGCGAAACGGCTTCTGCAGTTCGAGCGGCAGAACATTTCCGCAAGCCTTGGCGGCGGCGGCGCGCTCGGGTCCGCGGCGCGGCAAGCGAGCGTGGATGAAGTGGCGAAAAAGTATGTCGGCGTCGATGGCGGCAAGCTGAGCGATGCGGATTATCGCGTGAAGCTCACCTCGCACATGATGGAGGCGCGTGCGTTCACACTCACCGGCCAGCGCGCAGCCGCCGAAGCGCGGCAAGGCGATGGGCCGAGCGCGGCGACGTCGATCATGAAATACGCGGGCGCCAAGCTCGCGCAGGAGCGCCAAGAGCTGATGATTGAAGCGATGGGCTCGCGGGGCTTTGGCTGGGAAGGCGAGGGCTTCGACGCGACCGAGCTCGGCACGGTGCGCGCGTGGCTCCGCTCGAAAGGCAATTCGATCGAGGGCGGCAGCTCGGAAGTGAATTTGAACGTGGTCGCCAAGCGCGTGCTCGCGCTGCCCGATCCGCGCTGAGTCTGAACAAGAGGAAACGCATGTCCGCCACGCCCGATCTCGATCGCATCCTGCAGGACGCGCATCTGCCCGCGCTCGTGCTCTCGCTCGTGCATATGACGGGCGACGCTTCGCTCCTGAAGGCCGAATGGCAACCGACATACAATGCCTTCCCGCGCGGCGAGCCGATTTTTCCGCCCGGCGCGGAAGACGCGATCCGCGCGAAAGCGAAGGAAGTGCTGAGCGCCAAGCTCGCCGGAACGTTGCCGCTCGCTCCGCCGCTCTCACCTGAAGCGACGCGCAAGATGATCAACTTCATCGCGGGCGCGGAAGTGCCGGCGGAATACCTGCCGTTCCTTCAGGACGAACTCGCGATTGATGGTGAGAGCTCGAAGAACCCGAAATGGGAGACGCCGGTTCTCAAAGGCGCCGCGAGCAAGCTGAAGGTGCTTGTCATCGGCGCGGGCATGTCCGGCATGCTCACGTCGATCCGGCTCAATCAGGCGGGTATCTCGCATGTCGTGATCGAGGAGAATGCAGACGTCGGCGGCACGTGGCTGAAGAACACGTATCCGGGCTGCCGCGTCGATAACTCGAACCACATGTATTCGTACTCGTTCGAGCAGAACCATGCCTGGCCGTTCCACTTCTCGCCCCAGCCGGTGCTGCTGGAATATTTCCAGGGCATCGCCGCGAAGTACGACCTGAAGAAGAACATCCGCTTCCACACGACCGTGCTCGACATGGCGTTCGATGAAGCGCGCGACCTGTGGCGTGTACGCGTTCGGGATAACAAAACGGGCGCGGAAGAAACGATCGAAGCGAACGCGGTCGTTACCGCCGTCGGGCAGCTCAATCGCCCGCGCATGCCGGACATCAAGGGCCGCGATACCTTCAAAGGTCCCGCATTCCACTCAGCCGAGTGGCGGCACGACGTCGATCTGACCGGCAAGCGCGTCGGCGTGATCGGGACGGGCGCGAGCGCGTATCAGTTCGTGCCGGAGATTGCCGGCAAGGTGAAATCGCTCACCGTGTTTCAACGCACGCCGCCGTGGGCGTTCCCCGTGCCGCACTATCATGAAACCGTGCCGGACGGGATGAAGTGGCTGCTCGAACACGCGCCGATGTACGACAAGTGGTACCGCTTCTTCCTGTTCTGGATGTCGACAGACGGGCTGTTGCAGGCCGTGCGCGCTGATGAAGGCTGGAATGGCCCATCGACGGCCGTCGGTCAGGTCAATCAGATGTTCCGCGAGATGATCGCAGGCGCGCTGGCGCAAGCGGCCGATGATCCCGCGCTCGCGGAGAAGATCATCCCGACCTATCCGCTGGGCGGCAAACGTGGGCTGTTGGATAACGGCGTGTGGCTGGAAGCGCTGAAGCGCCCGAACGTCGAACTCACAACGTCGAAGATCACTGAGATAAATGAGACGGGTATCAAGACCGAAGACGGAACGCAGCACGACTTCGACGTGCTGATTTACGGCACGGGCTTCCACGCCTCGAAATTCCTGATGCCGATGAAGATCAAGGGCCGCGGCGGGCGCGATCTGCACGAGACGTGGGCGGGCGAGCCGCGCGCTTATCTCGGCATGACGACGCCCGGCTTCCCTAACCTCTTCATGATCTACGGGCCGAACACGAACATCGTCGTCAACGGGTCGATCATTTTCTTCTCGGAATGCTCGGTCCGCTACATCGTGAACAGCTTGAAGCTGCTCGCTGAAACGGGCGCGGGCTCGATGGAGGTCCGCCAAGACGTCCACGATGCGTTCAACGTGCGCGTCGACGCCGAGAACGCGAAGATGGCCTGGGGCGCCCCGCAGGTGACGAGCTGGTACAAGAACGAGACTGGCCGCGTCACGCAGAACTGGCCGTTCGCGCTCGTCGATTACTGGCGCGCGACGCTGGCGCCTGATCCGAAGGACTTCACGCTCCACAAGGCAGGCGCGAGGGTGGCCGCGTAGCGCACGTCCACGCGCGTTAACGTCTTGGCGAGCGGCGCAGTCCACGCCTCGCGGCGTGCAGCACTACGATCTCATCGTCATCGGCTCGGGCCCGGCGGGCCGACGAGCGGCGGTTCAGGCCGCGAAGCTCCGCAAATCGGTGCTTGTCGTGGAGAAGGGCCGGCGCGTCGGCGGCGTTTGCGTGCACACCGGAACGATCCCGTCCAAGACGCTGCGGGAGACGGTGATGAACCTCTCCGGCTGGCGCGAGCGCGGCATTTACGGGCGCGCGCACCGCCACAAGGCGGAGATCACCGCGGCGGACCTGCGCCAGCGCCTCGCCATCACGCTCGATCATGAAGTCGAGGTGCTGGAGCACCAATTCACCCGCAACAACGTCACGTGGGTCACCGGGTCGGCGCGCTTCCTCGATCCGCACACGATTGAGATCGGTACTGCCGAGGGCGTGCGCCGCGCGAGCGCGGACAGCTTCATTCTCGCTGTCGGCACCAGCCCGCACCGCCCGAGCGCGATCCCGTTCGATGGCGAGAGCATCGTCGATGCGGACGAGATCCTCGATCTCCAACAACTGCCGCGTTCGCTCACGGTGATTGGCGCCAGCGTCATCGGCATCGAGTACGCGACCATCATGAGCGCGCTCGATGTGAAGGTGACGGTGATCGAGCCGAGCGACTCGCTCCTCAGCTTTCTCGACCGGGAGCTGATCGACGAATTCATTCACGACATGCGCGATCGCGGCGTCACGCTGCGGTTTCAGTCCGTTGCCAAGCGTGTCCGGCTGATCGCGCCGGGCGCCGTTCAAGTCGATCTTGAGGACGGGCGCATCGTAACCAGCGGCATGGTCCTGTTCGCCGCGGGCCGGAAAGGCGCGACGGACGGTTTGGGGCTCGAAGCCTGCGGTCTCGCCGCCGACGAGCGTGGCCGCATCGCGGTTGACCGGAGCACGTTCCGCACGGCTGTCCCGCACATCTACGCGGTCGGCGATGTCATTGGCTTCCCGAGCCTCGCGTCAACATCGATGGAGCAGGGCCGGATCGCCGCGTGCTTGGCGTTCAACGAGCCCGCGCACGCGCCGCCAGAATTCTTTCCGTACGGCATCTACGCTGTGCCCGAGCTTTCCACCGTCGGCATGACGGAAGAGCAGGTGCGCGCCAAGCGCATCCCTTACGAGACGGGCGTGGCGCGTTTCCGCGAAACCGCACGCGGCCACATCATGGGGCTCGACTCCGGCTTCATGAAAATGATCTTCGCGCTCGAAACGCGCCGCTTGCTGGGCGTGCACATCGTGGGCGAGGGCGCGACCGAGCTCATCCATATCGGCCAGGCCGTGCTCAACCTCGGCGGCACGCTCGACTACTTCATCGAGAACACGTTTAACTATCCGACGCTCGCCGAGGCCTACAAAGTCGCCGCGCTCGACGCCTGGAACAGGATGCCGAAGAAGCAGCCCAGCGCCGAGGCGTTCGACCGGCTCACCCAAAGCGCCATCGAGCGCATCGCCGCCGCCGGCCGCGCGCGCTGATGCTATTTCCCTAGCGCCACCCACGATAGCGTGACGCCCTTTTCAGGTTCGCGCCGCCCGTCCATAGTGTTCCCAAACACAAAGGGAGAGCGAACGATGAAAGCTGCGGTTTTGCGGGAAGTGGGCAAGCCCCTTCAGATCGAAGACGTCCAGATCAGCAAGCCCGGCCCGCATGAGGTGCTGATCCGCACCGCCGCCGCCGGCGTCTGCCACAGCGACCTGCACTTCATCGAAGGCTCCTACCCGCACCCGCTGCCCGCCGTGCTCGGCCACGAGAGCGCCGGCGTTGTCGAAGCGATCGGCTCGGAAGTGCGCACGGTGAAGGT
>CAZXNY010000077.1:0-10250 GCA_964642205.1 uncultured Caulobacteraceae bacterium | reverse complement strand
CCATCGCAACGCCGTGCATCTCGGCTCGTTCGACGTGCTGCCGGCCTTCGTGCGGGCTGAAGCCAAACCCGGCGACATCGTCGTCTGCCTCGGCGCCGGCGACATCACAACGCACGCCAATGCGTTGCCCGGAAAACTCTCTGAGGGCTAGCGACCGCGGAAGATCGGCGGGCGCGGCGGCGTAGGCGGACGGTAAATCGGCGGCGGCGTCCAAATCGGTCCGCGTTGCATCTCGGGCAAACGAAGGCCTCCGGAAGGGAGACCGCTCTCGCGGTTGCTGCCGCCATTGTAGCGGCTGCCGTTTTGCGCGAGCTGCGCACGCTGGCGTTCCCACTCCGCCGCCCGCGCTTGCGCGGCAGCCTCTTCATCGCGCGCGCGTTGTTCTCGCGCGAGCAGCTCGGCCACCAAACCCTGTGATCGCGCGCGCGTGCGTGAGAGCACAGCCGCTGCGCGCATGCCGGCGTCGCGCACGACAGCGCTGCCTTGAGGCGACCGGAAGAGCGCGCGCAGAACCGGCCGCAAGTGCGCCGCCGCCGCGTCGGCGATGGTGGACCCGCCCAGCGCCGCGCGAAGAGTCTCTTCCATCGCCGCCGAAATCGATTCCTGGAGAACGTCCGAAAACATCGGCGCGGCGAGAACCTCAAGCATCTCGCCGCTCGCGCCTGCCTTTTCAACGGCGCCCATGAATGCGTCTTGGCCCGCGCTGCTTGCGATGCCAATCAAGGTGGAATCGATCGTCTCGGCATAGACCGCGCGTTGCGCGCGTGCGGTGCTTGCTTCGGTGCTGGCGTTCGCGACGACGGCCGCGACGCTCTCGCTCGTGTGGCGCTCCAGGCTTGGCGCGAGCGGCGCCAGCAACACGCGCACACGGTCCGGCTCAAGCATGGGCAACGGCGGCGCCGTCTCCGCGCCAAACCACAGAAGCCGAAGTTCTGGATCGCGCGCGATCACGGCTTCTTCTGGCCGCGCCGCCAGGAAGTCTTCGTACCGCGAGCATGCGCTGCCGGTCTGCGCGCACGCCTCCTGCGCGGCGTCCTCCGCCTCTAGAATTGTGACGACGATCAGCTCTTGTTCGATCGCGGCGCGCGCCTGCACGGCCGCGCTGCGAATATTGGCCTGCGTCTCGGCAAAGCGGACTTCGAGGTCCCGCAGCGGGGCATCGGCCACGACCGTGGTGATCGTCAGCGCCGCGAGGATGGAGAGCACACCCACACAATTGCGGACGACGCGTGCGACCGAGAGCGGCAAGCCGAACGGATTGGGCGCGCGCGGCGGCGGCGTGGGCGCACGGCCGGTCACCTTGAGGTGCAACGCGATTGTCTCGGGTGAGACGTAGCGGTCAGCGGCGATCGCCCGCGCGCGGTCGATCGTTGCGACGATGAAGCCGCCGATCGCGAGTACGACGATCGCCGCGGCCAGCCGCCAATCCCAAACGCCGAGCACCGCCTGCCGGATTGCCTGCAGCCGGTCGAGCATTTGCTCGGTCTGAAGAAGCGTTGCTCCCGCAGCTTGCGCGCCCAGGATGAAGCGGAGCCCGTAGATGACGGCTAGCGCCGCCAGCAATGTGAAGAACAGGAATTTCGACGCAGAGCCGATACCGGCCGCCAAGATGTTGTGGCCGTAACGGTAGCCAACGAACATGCCCCCGAGCGTCAGGGCCAGGATCAAAAGCGCTGACATGCCCCGCTCCAAAAACGGATGCCGCTGGTCTAGTCTAGCGCCATGAGCGACACGCCGCCACCAGACCAGCCGACGAGCCCGCCCGAACCGAAGAAGCGCGGGGTCTTCTCCGCGCTTTGGGTGAAGATCGCGCTTGGGCTCGCCGCGTTCATTGCGCTGATCGTTGCGGGGCTTGTCGCGCTGGTCGCGTTTTTTCCGAAGGACGCGGCCGTTGCGCAGATCGAGCGGCAAGTCGTGCGCGCCACGGAGCGCAATTTCGATATCGCCGGCGATTTCTCGTTCACGATCTGGCCGGCGATCGGTTTTTCGGCGGGCGATGTCACGCTTTCGAACCCCGCCGGTTACGATCAGGCGACGCCGTTTCTCTCCGCCAAGCGCGTCGTGTTCGCCGACGCGTTCATGCCGCTCGTGCGGGAGCGGCGCATCGAAGTGCGGCGCCTCCACATGGAAGAGCCGCAGCTCAATCTGATCGCGCGCGACGATGGCCGCGCGAACTGGGAGTTTCCAACCGCCGAGGAAGAGCAGCCGGAGCTGCAATCGCTGAAGCTCGAAGACGTGCAGGTCACGGACGGGCGGCTCACATTCCGCGGCCCCATCGGCGCGCCGATGATCGTGGAGGACATCGATTCCACGCTCTCGCTCGCGTCGCTGGATGAAGCCGCGCAGGCGCAGGGCTCGTTCCGCTATCTCAACCAGCCGCTGACGTTTGAAGCGACGATCGGAGCGCCGCGCGCGATGCTCACGCAGGGCGCGACGCCGCTGAACGTGACGTTCGACAATGACATTGTCGATGGCGCGTTCGAAGGCTCGCTCGATACAAAGACCGGCGCGATCACGGGCGCGGCGAACGCACGCGGCGGAAGCATGCGGCGTGTTGCGGCGTGGTTCGGTTCGCCGCTGCCGGAAGGGCCGAACTTTGGGCGCTACGAGGTGCGCGGCCAGTATGCGCAGGATGCGCAAGGCATTCGCCTCACGGGCGGCGCTTACAAAGTCGATGCGATCGAGGCGACGGGCGATGTGATGCTGCGCACGCTGCGCGATGGGCGCATGCACGTATCCGGCACGCTCGCGACGCAGCGGCTCGACCTCAACCCGTACCTGCCCGCGCCCGCGCAGGCGCCCGCCGCTGCCGGAACCGGCGCGGCGGCTGGCGGCGTCAACGCGGCCGCCGCGTGGCCGACAACGCCGCTCGATCTCACGGGCTTGCGCGGCATGGACGCGGACCTGCGGTTCACAATCGCCTCGCTTTCGTTCCAGCGCATGAACTTCGAGAACGCCGCGCTGCATCTTAGGCTCACGGGCGGCGTCGCGGATGCGCGCCTGACGCAGCTTTCGCTCTACGGCGGCACGGGCACGGCGCGGCTCGTCGCGGATGGCCGCCAAGCTGTCGCACGCATCGCGACGGAGCTCGACGTGCAGAACGTGCAAGCGCTGCCGTTGCTGCAAGCCGCGATCAATTTCGATCGCATCGAAGGGCGTGGGCGGTTGACGAGTTCATTCGTTGGCCAAGGCCGTTCGCAGGCGGAAATCATGCGGACGCTGCGCGGCAACGCGACGTTTGCGTTCAACGATGGCGCGGTGAAGGGCGTCAACCTCGCGCAAGTGGCGCGCCAGGTGCAGGCCGCGCTGCAACGCACGACTGTCGGCCCATCCGCGCAAACGGACTTTGCCGAACTCGCCGCGACGTTTCAGATCACCGATGGCGTCGCGGTCACGCAAGATTTGCGCATGCTCAATCCGTATGTGCGCCTCGAAGGCACAGGCCTCATCGATATCGGGCAGCAATCGCTCAACATGCGCATCCTGCCGCGCGCGGTGCGGAGCGCCGAAGGGCAGGGCGGCCAGATGATGGCTGGGCTTGGCGTGCCGTTCCGCATCTACGGGCCGTGGGCGCGCGTGCAGTACCGGGCCGACGTGGAAGACGCGATCCGTAGCGCTGTCGCCGAACAAGCGCAGCGCGCTCTGCAGCGGAGCAATCTCGGCGATCTTGGCGCGCTGTTCGGCATTCAGCGCTCCGCGCCTGCAGCTGCGCCCGCGACGCCGGCTGCGGCGCCCGCCACGCCAAGCGAGGCGCCGGTGACGGATGCTGCGCCCGCAACGCCCGCGCCAGCGCAGCCAGAAGCGGAAAAATCCACCCGTGATCGCGCGCGCGACGCGCTCGAGGGACTCTTCCGGCGCAATTGACGGACCTTGCCCGCACCTTCGCGCGTTGGCGCCCGTCGTGAGCCGCCTCATCATCCGTCATGAAACGATGTATTCGTTTCCGCGCGCCGTCTCGTTCGGCGCGTGGCGCTTGATGATGCGCCCGGCCGATACGCACGCGACCCGCGTCGTCGATGCGACGTTCGAGTTTTCACCGGCGGGCGCGACGCATTGGACGTACGATGCGTACGGCAACTCGGTTTGCGTGTTCACGCCCGCGAACGAGAGCAATCAGCTCGTCGTCGTCAACAACCTGACGATCGACCGCTATCCAGCGCCGCTCGCGCCGCAGCGTTACGATCCACGGTCTGTTTTGCCGCTCGAATACGATGCGAACGAGCGCATCGTGCTACAACCCTATCTCACGCCCGCAACCGATGAGACGAGCCGCGTCTTCCTCGACTGGGTCGTTGCGCAAACCGGCGCGCCCGGCGGGCTTGCGCTCCACACACTGCAGCGCCTCAACGAAAGCATCCACGCGCAGTTCAGTTACGGCGAGCGCAACGAGCCAGGCGTGCAATCGCCTACCGAAACGCTCGCGCGCGGCGCCGGCACGTGCCGCGATTTTGCGTGGCTGATGATCGAGACGCTGCGGCGTCTTGGGTTCGCCGCGCGCTTCGTCACCGGCTATCTCTACTCGCCCGGAACGCACAGCGGCGCCGGCGCGACGCATGCGTGGTGCGAAGCGTTTCTGCCCGATCTCGGCTGGCTGGAGTTTGATCCCACCAACGGCCTTGCGGAATCGCCCGACCTTATCCGCGTCGCCGCAACCCGCACGCCGGAAGAGGCCGCGCCCATGCGCGGCGAGGTGAAGGACAACGTCATCGGCGAGATGACGGTGCGTGTCGATGTGAGCAGCGCAACGTAAACCCTTCCCCCTTGGGGGAGGGGCAGGGGAAGGCCGCCGTTCGCTTTCCAAACTTGGCGCTGTCGCTCACGCGGTCTGCCCAACACACACGCGTTGCTCGTTTGAACGCCCCCCACCCCTACCCCTCCCCCCAGGGGGAGGGGTGCGCTAATCACACGGCCATGACTCTCTCCTTGCCGCCGGTGCGCGGCCAAATCCTGCGCGGCGAGAAGCTGGCGCCGTTCACGTGGTTCCGCGTCGGCGGCGCGGCCGACGCGCTGTTTCTGCCGGCGGATGCGGATGATCTCGCGGCGTTTCTAAAGGAGCTGCCGCAGAGCTTGCCGGTCACGGTGCTTGGCGTCGGCTCCAACGTGATCGTGCGCGATGGCGGCGTGGAAGGCGTCGTCATTCGTTTGGCGGGGCGCCAGTTCGCGGGCACGCAGCCGCTTGAAGGCGTGCGCATGAAAGCGGGCGCGGCGACGCTCGATCAAGCGCTTGCGCGCGCGGCGGCCAAAGCGGGCATCGCTGGTCTGGAATTTTACGTTGGCGTTCCGGGATCGATCGGCGGCGCGCTGACGATGAACGCGGGCTGCTACGGCGCTGAGACGACGGATGTGCTCGTTGAAGCGACCGCGCTCGATCGCGCGGGCAATCGCGTCACGCTCACGCACGCGGACTTTGGCTTCACCTATCGCAAGAACGCGCTGCCGCCCGGCTACATCTTCCTCGACGCAACGTTCCAAGGCCGCGCGGACGATCCCGCCGCAATCGAAGCGCGCATGGCGGAGATCACAGCGCGCCGCGAAGGCTCACAGCCGATCCGCGAAAAAACCGGCGGCTCGACGTTTCAAAATCCTGTCGGCGCCGATGGCGAGAAGCTCTCGGCGTGGAAGCTGGTCGATGAAGCCGGCATGCGCGGCCACAAACGTGGTGGCGCGCAAGTCAGCGAAAAGCACGCGAACTTTTTGATCAACACCGGCGACGCGAGCGCCGCCGATATCGAAGGTCTCGGTGAAGACGTGCGCGCGGCTGTGAAAGCCAAAAGCGGCGTCGATCTCCACTGGGAGATCAAGCGGTTCGGGCGGCCGTAACGGGCTAAGGCAGCAACCCCGCCTGCATCGCAAAGAAGTACCCGCCCGCGCCGAGCGCGCCGAGCACGAGCAGCGCCGTGATCCATGCGCCGGCGCCGCCGCTCTTGCGTTGCTCGGATGTTGCCGCGGGCGCCGCTGCGCGCGCCGGCGCGCGCTTTGCGCCCGAGCTGCGCGGCGCGGGGCCGAGTGCGGCGATCAGCGACTTCCAGGCGCGCGTGTCGCGCCCGCTCCACGCGGAAAGATCCACCACCGCGCCTGGGCGCAGCCCGGCAGGCGCGCTCGCCGCGTCCAAGCGCGCGAAGGCGAGCTTGCCCTTGGCGCGCGCGCGGCTCGCGGTTTCCAGAAGGGCAGGCGGCGCATCCTTACTCCACAGCACCAGCACGCGATCGGCTTTGTCGATCGCGGCGGCGCGCTGACGGCGCACGAACGGCGAGGCGTTCGCGAGGTCGAATTCGCCCCGCACCTTGAACCCGAGCGCGCCGAGTTTTTCCGCAACTTGCTTGGCGCGCGCGGCGGCTCCCGGTGCGTGCGTGACGATGATTTCGGCCATCCATGCCTCCCGGTTGGACGCTCTCCCGCGCGCGTGCGCGCCGTTCAATCTGTGAAGCGACGGTTGATGGGGTGCGGCGCGTTGGCGCCTCAAAGGCGTGCGCTGGCGCCGTTTTCTTCATCAAGGTGAAAACGCGCTCACGCACCTTTCGAAGAGCTTGCCGACCAGGCGCTCTCGCAACGAATAATTCACTATAAAAATCAATGCGTAATGAGCGCCGCCCTCACCATGCCTTAACTCTGGGACGCCATTTCTAGTGTTCCAGAACGGGAGAAGCGCGAATGGCGCGGGTGGCGGTTTTGCTGGGGGGCGTGAGCCCTGAAAGGCCTGTGAGCCTCTCGACCGGCGCCGGCGCCGTCGCAGCCGTCAAACGGCTTGGCCACGAGGCCATCGAGATCGATCCGCAAGACCCGAACTGGCTGATTAATTTGCAGGCGCTCAAGCCGGACGTGGTCCTGAACACGCTGCACGGCTCGGACGGGGAAGACGGTAAGATCCAAGGCGTCCTGGAAAACCTTAAGCTCCGGTACACGCATTCGGGCGTGCTCGCCTCGGCGCTCGCAATGGACAAGGACAAGGCCAAGGCCGTGTTCGCGCGCGCCGGCATCCCGGTGGCCGACGGCAAGATGATGGACCGGCTCGAGGCGGCGAAGGCGCACCCGATGCCCGTGCCCTACGTCGTGAAACCGAACGCGCAGGGTTCTTCGATTGGCGTGTTCATTGTGCGGGAAGGGGCAAACCGCCCGCCCGAGCAATTGCTCGATCCCGATTGGAGCTATGGCGACGACGTTCTCGTCGAAGAATTTGTGGGTGGGCGTGAATTCACGGTCGCGGTGCTCGGCGAGAAAGCCGGCCCGCGCGCGCTGGCGGTGACGGAGATCATCCCGGCGGGTGAATGGTATGACTTCAATGCGAAGTATGCCGACGGCGGCTCCCGGCACGAGATCCCCGCGAAGATCGCGGACGACATGGCGTTCAAGATGATGCGCTGGGCCGAAGAGGCGCACGTCGTGCTTGGCTGCCGTGGCCTCACCCGCAGCGATTTCAAATGGGATGAGAAGACCGGCAAGGCCATTCTCATCGAGATCAACACGCAGCCTGGCATGACGCCGACCTCGCTCGCGCCTGAGCAGGCCGCTTATGTCGGCATGACTTACGACCAACTCGTCGCGTGGATGCTGGAGGACGCTTCATGCCCGCGATGAGAGGCCGCCGCCCCAACCGCGCGCCCGAGCCGCCGCGCCGCCGCCGCCACGCCGATACGTCGGGCGTGCCGCGCTTGGCAGCCATCAAGCTCGACAGCGACTGGCGCGCGCCGCCGAAGATCACGCGCCAGGGCGCGACGATGTTCGTGGCCGCAACCATCCTCGTTTCCGGCGCCGCCGTCGCGGGCGCGGCGTGGCTTGGCGGTTCGTTGTTCGATGCGCGCGAGGCCGTGTCGATCCACGCCGATCGCGTGCTGACCGCCGCGGGCTTCCGCGCGCATGTCGAAGTCGCGGGCGTCTCGGACGCGCGCGAAGCCGAAATCATCGCCGTCGCGATGCCGGAAGGGCGCACCTCTCTCTTGTCGGCCGATCCGTACGCGATCCGCACGCGTGTCCAGAGCCTCGATTGGGTCGCCACCGCGCGCGTGAAGCGCCGCTGGCCGGGCGATGTCGTCATTGAAGTTGAGCGCCGCGCCGCGTTCGCGCGCTGGCAGGAAAACGGCGCGATCTCCGTGATCGATAGCGCGGGCGAGCGTCTGCTGGCTGAACGCGCGGTCGATCATCCCGAACTGCCGCTCGTTGTCGGCGCGGGCGCCTCGCATGCCGCAGCGCCGCTGCTGCGCGCGCTCGAAGAGTTGCCGCAAGTCCGCCAGCGCCTCGCCGCGCTCGTGCGCGTGGGCGAGCGCCGGTGGAACGTCGAACTTGCGTCCGGCGTCACGGTGGCGTTGCCGGAGAACGAACCGGTCGTCGCGCTCGCGCGGCTCGAAGCGTTGCAAACCGAGCACCGGCTGCTTGACCGTCCGGTCGCCGAAATTGACCTCCGCGTGCCTGGCCGCATGGCCGTGCGCGCCGATGCGCCGCTCCTCGGCGCTGGCCCGCGAGGAGCATGATGGCGCTCCTCGATCCCGCCCGCGATCACGAAGACGCCGCCGTCCGCGCGCAGCACCCGCTGATCGCGTCGCTCGACGTTGGCGTCTCCAAAACCGTGTGCCTCGCGGCGCGCCGCGATCCCGTGCTAGATCTGCACCCGGAGCGCCCGCTGCGCATCCTTGGCGTCGGCGTCCAATCCGCGCCCGCCGTCGCCAGCGGAAAGCCGGCCGACTTTGACGCCTGCGCCCGCGCGATCCGCGTCGCGATCGACCAAGCCGAACGCATGGCGGGCGAGCCGATCACGCGCGTCACCGCCTCTTATGCCGGGCCCGGCATTTCCGCCCGCATCGTGCGCGGCGCCGCGCGCGTGCGCACGCCGGTGATCACCGAGCGGGACATGCAGGCCGCGCTCGCCGCCGCCATCCAAGCTTCGCCGACGCCTGGCAAGACGATCCTCTACGTCGCGCCGCTGCGTTACGCGCTCGACGATGGCGTCCCCGTCATCGAGCCGCTCGGCAAGCAAGCGCGCATGCTGGCGGTCGAAGCCTGCATCGTCACCGCGCCGCTCGATGCGATTGAAGCGCTCGTCGCCTGCGTCCGCGAAGCGGGCGCGGAGGTGGAAGACGTCGTCGCCGCGCCATACGCCGCCGGCCTTGGCGCGCTGACGCGTGAAGAGCGCCGCGATGGCGCGCTCGTGCTCGATCTCGGCGCTGGCGCGACTGGCCTTGCCGCCTTCGCCGCCGAAGGTCTTGTCCACGCCGAAACCATCCCGCTCGGCGGCGTGCGGATGACGCGCGACCTGGCGCACCGCCTGCAAACGACCTTCGCCGCCGCCGAACGCGCCAAGCTGGTCTACGGCAATGTCGGCGCGGGCTTCGATCCGCGCGAGTCCGTCGAAACGCCCCGGCTTGGCCTCGATGGCCGCCTCGAACCCGCGATGGCCCTCAAGGGCGCGATCGCCGAGGCGCTGCACCCGCGGTTTCACGAAATTCTGCTCGCCGCGCGCGACCGGCTCGCCGCCGCCGGCCTTACCGGCCCGCAGGGTCCCGGGCGCGCGGTGCTGATCGGCGGCTGCGCGCTGCTGCCTGGCGTGCGGGAGCGCGCGTCAGACATCCTCGGCATGCCGGTGCGGCTTGGCCAACCCTTCGAACTGTGCGGCTTCGAAACCGGCGAAGCAGGCCCGGCCTACGCCGCGGCCGCCGGCGTGCTGCGCTGGCGCCTCGATCACGCCGACGATGAAACCGGCCATTCCGCGCCCGACGCGAGCCTCTGGGACGCCGTTCAGGCCATGCGCGAGACGTTCCTTACAGCCGTCGGTTGGCTGAAGACGAATTTCTGACGCGACCGCTCGGAATTCGTTTCGGAATCTTTTTGAGGGTAGCTGGGCAAGCGGCTGTAAGATTAAGAAACGATTCAGCCCGCGCCCTGGAAAATACACGATCTCAAGGCAACATTAGTGAGCCGCCCGATTCGGGTTTTCGCGGGCGGTTTCTGGGATCGGTAGATGAGTCACCTGAGCGCGCCGTCGCTGCATGAGCTGAAGCCGCGCATCGTCGTCTTCGGCGTTGGCGGCGCCGGCGGCAACGCGATCAACAACATGATCGACGCGCGCTTGCAGGGCGTCGAGTTCGTCGTCGCGAACACCGACGCGCAGGCGTTGACGCGCGCGAAAACTCCGCACCGCATTCAGCTTGGCCAATCGATCACCGAAGGCCTCGGCGCCGGCGCGCGCCCTGAAGTGGGTCAAGCCGCCGCGCAGGAGTCGACGCCGGAGATCCTCGAATTTCTCGACGGCGCGCACATGG
>CAZXNY010000076.1:0-10259 GCA_964642205.1 uncultured Caulobacteraceae bacterium | reverse complement strand
CCCATCGCGTCGTAGATCGGAATCTGGCGCGCGGCGTTCGAAAGGTGATCGTCGCCGCGGATCACATGCGTCACGCCCATGTCGTGGTCATCGACGACAACGGCGAGCATGTACGTAGGCGTCGCATCAGCGCGCAGTAGCACCAGATCATCCAACTCACGCGCGGCGACGGCGACACGGCCTTGCACCAGGTCGTCGTTGACGATCTCGCCGCTGTCCGGCGCGCGGAGGCGGATGACGTAGGGCGCATGCTCGCTGGGCGGCTTCATGCCATCCCGGTAGGGAGAGCGAAAAGCTTGATTGAGCCGCTCAACATCCGCCAGCGCCGATGAAAGCTCGCCCTCGCTCGCGTTCGCGGCTCTGAGCGCCTTCAAAGTCTCGCGCGCCGCCATCGCAGCGTTTCTGTGCGCTTCCAGTTCCTCGGGCGTCACGTAGCAGCGGAATGCGGTGCCGCGCTCCACCATTGCCTCGGCTGCCTCGCGATGGCGGCCGGCGCGCGCGAATTGAAAAGTGGTCTGCCCGTCGGCGCCGAGGCCAAGCCAATCGAGGCCGTCGAGAATGGCGCTGACGGCCGCGTCGGTTGAGCGGGCCCGGTCGGTGTCTTCGATCCGGAGAAGATAGGTTCCGCCGTGCCGGCGCGCGAAAAGCCAATTGAACAGAGCCGTCCGCGCCCCTCCAATGTGGAGGTAGCCCGTAGGCGAGGGGGCAAAACGCGTGACGACGCTCATGTCAGATCGGGGCATGGGGCGGAAGGGACGGGCGCGGCTTAGCACGCCGCGTGCGCCAGCGTCGAACTGCGCCTGGCGGGCGCTTGCGGGGCTCTTTGCCGCGCAGCGCGATCGGTGGATCTTGTGGCTCCCCGCAGGGGCGATTGCTGGGGCCGCTGCCTGGCTCTTAGTTCCAGTCGCGCCGCCAATGTGGGCGCTGGCGGCAGCGCTCGCCGGCGGCGTGGCGCTCGCTTGGATGTTCGCGGCCTGGCCAAGCGATCGGCTTGATGGCTGGAGCGAGCGGCTGCGCGCCGTTCTGGCGGGGGCGTGTGCGCTCGCCGCGATGGCCGCGTTCGGTGCTCTCGCCACGGATGTCCGTACACGCGCCGTTGCGGCGCCGCGGATCGAAGCGCCATTGGAAGGCGTCAGGCTCGAAGGCTGGGTCCTCACGCGCGAGGGAGGCGCCCGGCCGCGGTTGCGTGTGCTCGTGCGCTCGTTGGAGGGCGTCGAGGCGCCGCCGCGGATCGTGCGCATCTCCGCGCGTGACTTCGGCGCGATCGGGTCGGGACGCGCCGTACGCTGCCGAGTCAGCTTGGATCCTCCGCAAGCGCCGCTCGCGCCCGGCGCCTACGACTTCGCGCGGCGGGCGTACTTCCAACAGCTCGGCGCCGTTGGGTTCGTGTGGGGCCGTTGCCGACCCGCCATGTTTGGCCCGCCGCCAGCCTGGAACGATCGCGCCGCGCTCTTCATTGGCGCCGTGCGCGCTGATCTTTCCGACACGATTCAGGAAGCGGCGCCGGGGCGGGGCGGCGATCTCGCCGCAGCACTGATCGCAGGCGACGAAAGCGCCATCGACGAAGAGACCGACATCGCGTTGCGGGACAGCGGGCTTGGCCACCTCGTCTCCGTCTCGGGTCTGCACATGAGCATCGTCGGCGGGCTCGTGTTCGCGGGGCTCGGTATCTTCTTCTCGCTGATCCCGCCGATCGCGTTGCGCGTTTCCGTGAAAAAGATCGCCGCCGTCGGCGCGCTGATTGCGCTCGCGGCGTACCTCATCGTTTCCGGTTCAAGTGTTCCGGCGATCCGCGCCTTCGTGATGGCGTGCGTCGCGTTTGGCGCGGTGCTGATTGACCGCCCGGCTATCACCATGCGCGGTCTTTCGCTCGCGGCGCTGATCATTGTCGCGATCCACCCGGAATCGGTGCTGGAGCCAGGCTTCCAAATGTCGTTCGCGGCGACGGCGGCGCTGGTTGCTGCGTTCGAAGCGAACAACAAGACGCCAGATCCCAATGCGCTACCCACACCAGGACCGTTGATCGGCGGGTTGCAGAACCTGGCGCGCGTCGGCGGGGGCGTGCTGCTCACGAGTTTCGTCGCAGGCCTCGCCACAGATCCGTTCGCGCTCTTTCATTTCCAGCGCTTCGCCGCGTACGGGCTGATCGCAAACCTAGCCATCGCGCCGATCGTGACGTTCGTGGTCGCGCCGGCGGCCGCTGTGGCTGCGATCGCCGCACCGTTCGGCTACGCCGACGTCCCACTCGGCGTGATGGCGCAAGCGCTCGACCTCGTCGCCGCGATCGGTGAATCGTTCGGCGCGCGCCCCGAAGCCGTGCAGGCGTTTCCGCGCCCGCCCGACATCTTCCTGCCACTCAGCGCGCTCGCGATCACATGGGCCTGCCTGTGGCGCGGCGCATTGCGGTGGGGCGGAGTTGCGTTCCTTGGAGCGGCGGTAGCGCTCTACGTTGTGCAGCCACGCCCAGTCCTCGCATTCGACGGCGAGATGCAGGCCGTGTTCGCGCGCGGCGCCGACGGTTGGCGTATGGCGGCCGGCGTCGGGCGATCGACCTTCGCTCGTGACCGGCTCGGCGGCCAACTAGGCCTCAACCCCGGAGAGCTCGAACGCATCCGCGCGCCTGACGCTTGTGATGATCTTGGCTGTGACTGGGAGACACCGCAGCGACGTCCGGTGCATTTGGTGCGTGAGGCCGCCGGCTTCAGCGCAGCGTGCGCACAAGACGTCATCGTTCTAACGCCGCTCACCGCGCCGGCAGATTTCACCGCTCGTTGCCGCCCAGCGTTGCTTGTCGATGCTGCTTCGCTCGCCGCTCATGGCGGCGGCGTGCTCACAGAGCGATCAGATGGCATTGCCGTGCGCCGCGCCACGGAAGGCCCGCCGCGACCATGGACGGCGGCGCGCGCGAACTAGTAGCGGCGTTGCAGCCCGACGAGCTTCCCTTGAATACGCACGCGGTCCGGCCCGAAGATGCGCGTCTCGTAGGCCGGGTTCGCCGCTTCAAGCGCGATCGAATTGCCCTTGCGGCGCAGACGTTTCAGCGTCGCTTCTTCTTCGTCGATCAGCGCAACGACGATATCACCGCTGTCGGCATTGTCGGTCTTCTTCAGGATAACGATGTCGCCTTCGAGAATCCCGGCGTTGATCATCGAGTCACCCTTCACTTCGAGCGCGAAGAGATCCTTCGTGTCGCCAAGTTCAGGACTCGCTTCGACCGATCCGATTTCGTTTTCGAGCGCTTCAATCGGAACGCCCGCCGCAATGCGGCCGACGATCGGAACGCCGCTGCGCATCGCGCGGGCCGCTTCGTGCGGCGCCACGACGCTTGGGCGGAACTGGCCGCGGCCTTTTGGTGGCGCGGCAGGCGCCGCGCTATCTGGGAGTTTGAGCACTTCAAGCGCCCGCGCGCGGTGCGGAAGACGGCGGAGGAAGCCGCGTTCTTCGAGCGCGGTGATCAGGCGGTGGATGCCGGACTTCGACGCCAGATCGAGCGCTTCCTTCATCTCGTCAAAGGAGGGCGAGACGCCCGTCTCTTTGATCCTGCTGTGGATGAAGAGGAGCAGTTCTTTTTGTTTCGAGGTCAGCATAATCAGACCAAACAGTGAACGACGGCTTTGTTCTATGTCCGTTCCCGACTCGCGTCAACCCTCGCGCGTGGTGCTAGGGTTGCACAAACGAAACGGGAGGCGGCGATGAATGGCTTCAAGATCATGCTCGGTGCGCTTGGCGTGCAGTTGATCGTGTTCGGTGCGATCACGTTGGCGCAGGGGCTCAACATTATCGGGTCGACGCCGATGAGCGGCGCGCAACAGGCGATTTATGTCGGCGCTGCGCTCGCGTTGATCGGCGCGGCGCTCGCAGCGTGGCCCGCGCGAACCGGGTTACTTCGCGATCTTGCTGGCGCTGTCAGCGTGTTCTTCGCGCTCTTTGGCTGCGTTTGGATTCTCCAGGGCGTCGACATTCTGCCCGGCAGCTTTATGAGCGGCGCGATCGTGTGGACCTACATCGGCGCCGCTTGGGTGGCGATTGCGATCGCGCTCTTCGTCTTCGCGACGCGCAAATCGAAATCAGCGGGCTAGCAACGCCCGCGTTGCGGCGGTGACATCCGGTTGCCGCATCAGGCTTTCGCCGACAAGGAATGCGCGTGCGCCTGCTTTTGTAAGGCGCGCGATATCGGCCGGCGTGTTGATGCCGGATTCCGCGACGAGCAAGCGATCTTGTGGGATCATGGGGGCGAGACGTTCGGTGGTTTCGAGCTTGGTCTCGAACGTGCGCAGGTCGCGGTTGTTGACGCCGATGAGTTTGACCGGAAGAGCCAGCGCGCGCTCCAGCTCCGCTTCGTCATGGACCTCCACCAGCGCATCCATGCCGAGGTCGGTAGCGGCGGCAACAAGATCGCGCGCCAGCGCATCGTCGACGCAGGCCATGATCACGAGGATCGCATCAGCCCCATAAGCGCGGCTCTCAGCGATTTGCCAGACATCGATCATGAAATCCTTGCGCAGGGCGGGCAGCGGCGCAGCGCCCCGCGCAGCGACGAGGAAGCTGTCGTGGCCTTGGAAACTCGGCTCATCTGTCAGAACAGACAGGCAAGCAGCGCCGCCCGCCGCATAGGCGCGCGCGAGCGTCGGCGGATGAAAGTCGGCGCGGATGAGGCCTTTGGAGGGGCTGGCCTTCTTGATCTCCGCGATGAGCGCTGGCCGATCTGTCGTCGCTTCCAGTACGCGCCCAAATCCGCGCGCGGGCTCTTGCGCGCGCGCGATCGCCGCGATCTCCGACAGGGGCGTCGCCATTCGGCGCGCGCGCACCTCCTCGCGCTTGTACGCGACGATCTTCGTCAGCGTATCGCTCACGGGCTCGCCCGCGTGATCTCGATCAACGCGTCGAGCGCGCGCAGCGCCTCGCCATCGTTCAGGCTATCGCGCGCCAGCACCGCGCCGTCGCCAAGATTTGACACCGCGCCCGCGACGACCAGCGCCGCGGCTGCGTTGAGTTCGACCGCATCCCGGTAAGCGCCGTTCGCCGAGGAGCCGTCGAGCAGCGCGCGGAGCGCGGCCGCATTTTCCAGCGCATCGCCGCCGCGGAGTGCGGCTGGATCGGGGGTAGCGTCGCCAAAGAAATCGATGTTGCGCGGCTTGGCGGCGCCATCGCGCCATTCTGAAATGATGTTGCCGTCCGCGTGCGTGAGTTCATCGAGCCCGCCGGCGCCGTGCACGACCCAAGCGCGCTCGGCGCCAAGCGCGCCAAGCGCGGTTGCAATAGGGACAACACAATCGGCGGCGAACACGCCGACCAGCTGGCGTTTCACACCCGCCGGGTTCGACAGAGGCCCGAGCAGATTGAAGATCGTGCGCTTGCCATGTTCACGGCGCGCGGCCGCCACGTGGCGCATCGCGGGGTGATGGTTCTGCGCGAACAGGAACGCCACGCCAGCTTCGCCGAGTGCGCGCTGGAGCGTGGGCGCGTCCCCAGTGAGCTTCACACCGAGCGCCTCGAGTACATCGGCGGTGCCCGTCTGTGAGGACATGGCGCGATTGCCGTGTTTGGCGACGGGCACCCCCGCGCCAGCGACGACGAAGGTTGCGGCAGTTGAGATGTTAAGCGTGTGTGCGCCATCGCCGCCGGTGCCGCACACGTCGATCGCGCCTTCAGGCGCTTCAACGGCGATCATGCGCGCCCGCATCGCGCGTGCGCCCGCGGCGAGCGCCACGGGATCGTGCATCAACGCTTCCGACCGCGCGAGAAACGCGAGCGTGTCTTGATGGCTGGCCGCGCCATCGAGGATGGCGGCAAATTCTTCGTCGAGCGTGCTCATCGCGCGCCCGCCGCATCGAGAAACGCGCCTATCATGGCGTGGCCGTGCTGCGAGGCGATGCTCTCAGGATGGAACTGCACGCCGAAGATTGGGCGCTCCTTGTGGTGCATGCCCATGACCTCGCCGTCATCCGTTTCCGCGTCGATCTCCAGCACGTCAGGGAACGTGTCCCGTTTGATGGCGAGGCTATGATAGCGCGTTGCGGTGAGGGGGGAGGGGAGGCCCCGGAAGAGGCCGCGCCCCTTGTGGCGCACCTCGCTCAGCTTGCCGTGCATGATGTGACGGGCGCTGACGACCTCGCCGCCAAAAGCTTGCCCAATTGCCTGGTGCCCAAGGCAGACGCCAAGGATCGGCAGCTCCTTCGGCGCCGCAGCCAGGAACGCGAGGCAGATGCCCGCTTCGTTCGGCGTGCAAGGGCCGGGCGAGAGGATCACGCCCTTCGGCTTCCTCTTCAGAATTTCGGCCGGCGTGATCGCGTCGTTGCGGAAGACGGCGGTCTCGGCGCCAAGGTCTTCGACGTAGTGGACGAGATTGTAGGTGAACGAGTCGTAGTTATCGATGACGAGGATCATGGGTCTGCCTTCAAGCGTGCGGGTCTGATCGCGTTTGGGGACGGATCAGGCGCGCCATCGCGGCGGCAGGTAGGCGGCGGCGCGGGCTTGGCTCGGGCGCATGTCAGCCAGTTTAACGGCTCCGGCGGAAATGGCGAGACGGGGCGCTTGATGAGGGTTTCGTCACCCGCTTGCAGACTGCGCCGGGGGCCTTAACCATTAGCGCTTCCTGGTGCATTGAAGCTCCAACAGAGGGGGCGGCCCAAGCGAGGCCGCGCAAGGAGGCAGCGGATGTCGTTCTTCGTCGAAAAGCTCGGTCCCGGTCAGGAACGGCCGCCAGGCCAGCAACAGGCGCAGCGTGCGGCTGCGCCGCAGGCCACCGCCGCGCCGCCGCCGCGCCCTGCCGCGCAACCGCCCGTTCAACAGGCCGCGCCGCCGCCGCGCGCCGCCGCGCCCCAGCCGGCCCCGCCGCCGCCGGCCGACGAAAAGAAAAAGAAGAAGGGCTGGTTCTAAGCTTCCCGCATGGGCGGCCTGCCGATTGTCTTCGTGCCCGGGCTCTTGTGCACCGGGCGCATCTTCGCGCATCAAGTTCACGCCTTGGGCGATGCGCATCCCGTGCTCCTCGCGAACCACTGGTCCGCGCCGAGCATGGGCGCGATCGCCGATCAAATTCTAGCGGCCGCACCCGAGCGCTTCGCGCTCATCGGCACATCGATGGGTGGCTACGTCTCATTCGAGATTTTACGGCGCGCGCCCGAGCGTGTCGCGCGCCTCGTTCTGATGAGCACAAGCGCGCGGCCCGATGCGCCAGAGCGGAGCGCGGCGCGCCGCGAGCAGGTCGCGGGCTTCCGCAAGCATGGCGCCCGCGCGGGCGTGGCGGCGAGCTATCCGGGGCTCGTCCATCCCGCACGCCACGAGGACCTCGCGCTCAAGTCGCTCTTCGTGGAGATGGCGGAAGAGCTGGGCGCCGACGCGTTCGAGCGGCAGATCGAAGCGATCATCGCGCGAGCGGATTCACGACCAAGTCTTGCGGCGATTGCAGCGCCGACGCTGGTGATCGTCGGCGCTGACGATGCGCTCATTCCGCCCGAGAATGCGCGCGAGATCGCTACCGGCATCAAGGGCGCGCGGCTCGAAGAGCTCCCGCACTGTGGGCACATGGCGATGCTCGAGCGGCCCGAAACGGTCACGAAGCTGCTGCGCGCCTTCCTGAGCTAGCTCAGGCGTATCGCCACGCCTCGGCGGCGGCGCGTATCAGCGCGCGCGCCTTATGCTGGGTTTCCTCAAGCTCAAGTTGCGGATCGCTGTCGAGCACGATGCCGCCGCCTGCTTGCACGTAGAGCTTGCCATCGCGCACCACGCCTGTCCGCAGCGCGATGCACGTGTCCATCTCGCCGTTCGCGGAGAAGTAGCCGACCCCGCCGCCGTAGACGCCACGCTGGTGCGGCTCGAACTCGTTGATGATCTCCATCGCCCGCACTTTGGGCGCGCCAGATACGGTGCCCGCTGGGAAGCCGGCGAACAGCGCGTCAACGGCATCAACGCCGTCGGCCGCGGTGCCCTCAACGTTCGACACGATGTGCATCACGTGGCTGTACCGCTCGACCGTGAAGCTCTCCGTGACACGCACGTTCGGCAGCGCGCCCTCTGTTGCGACGGCGTTGGAGCCCTTCGGTTTGCCGCGCCGCGCAACACGGCCGACATCGTTGCGGCCAAGGTCGAGCAACATCAGATGCTCTGCACGCTCTTTGGGATCGGCGAGCAATTCCTGCTCGAGCGCGAGGTCTTCGGCGGGCGTCTTGCCGCGCGGCCGTGTGCCGGCGATGGGCCGGATCGTGACCGTGCCATCGCGCAGCCGCACGAGAATTTCGGGCGAGGAGCCAACGATCGAGAAGTCCCTGAAGTTCAAGTAGAACAAGAACGGCGAAGGATTGATGCGCCGCACCGAGCGATAGAGCGAGAACGCGCTCTCTTTGAGCGGCACGGAAAAGCGTTGGCTCGGCACGACCTGGAAGATATCGCCCGCACGCGCGTAGGCTTTGCCGCGCTCGACGACAGCGCGGTACGCGTCCTCCGTGAAGTTCGACACCGGTTCGGGCTGCACGCCGGGCGGAGGCGGAGAGGGCGTGCGCTTCGGTATTGGCCGATCGATGATGCGCAGCACGCGGTCGAGCCGCTTGCGCGCCGCTTCATAGGCCGCCGCCGCCGAACGGCCGCGCCCGCCGCGCGCCGGCGTCACCAGCGTGATCTCGCTCGACACGTTGTCGAACACGGCGATCACGGTCGGGCGCATCAGCATCGCGTCCGGCTGGCCGAGCGGATCGGGGGCGTTGTCTGGAAGCTTCTCGATGAAGCGCACCATGTCATACGCGAAATAGCCAAACAGGCCCGCCGCCGGTGGCGGCAGGTGCGCGGGCAGATCGAGCTTCGAGCGCGCGATCACTTTTCGAAGCGATTGCAGCACGGGCGCTTTGTCGGCGCGAAACGCGCTGTCTTCGAAACGGCCATTGCTGAGTTCAGCGCGGCCGTTGCGGACACGCCAGATGAGGTCAGGCTTGAGGCCGATGATCGAATAGCGCCCGCGCCAATCGCCGCCCTGGACGCTTTCGAAGAGGAACACGCCCGGTTCCTCCGCGCCGAGTTTGAGCAGCACCGAAACGGGCGTTTCGAGATCGGAGACCCGGCGGCGCCACGCGACTGCACCGCCGGCGGCGAACCGGGCAGTGAAATCGTCGAGGCCGGGCTCCATCGGCATCATTGTTGTTGGCCGTCCTGTGTGTTGTCCGCCGGGGCGAAGAGCTGCGTGATGCGTTGATCGTTGCGGCGCACGTTTGCGGCGTCCACCGCGCTCGCCTCGATGGCTTCCACCACGCTCTGGCCGAGTTGTTGCTGCACTTCACGACGCAATTGTTCGGCGGCTTCGCGGTTCTGCGCGAGGTCGGCGCGCTGCACGTTTTCGACGTGGACGAGCAGCATAGCGCCGCCATCGGGGCGCACCACAGTACCGACGCCGCCGACCTCCGTGCCGAACACGGCGCCGACGAATTGCTGATCAGGGATCTGCGACGCGGTGCGGCGGTCCAATTGTTGTGAGCGTGCGACGATGTTGACGCGCGCCCCGGCCGTCGCGGCCGCGAACGTCTGCCCGCCACGCACGGCAGCGGTGACTTCATCAGCCAATTCGCGCATGCGGCGGATGCGTTCTTGCGTCGCCCAACCGGCGGTCAGTTGATCGCGCACCTCAGCGAGAGGGCGCGTGGTAGCCGGCGTAATGTTGTCGACCTGCACGATGACATCGACCCCGTCGCCGACCGGCATAAAGTCTGTCGCTTCGCCTTCCTGTGTTTCGAACGCGGTGCCGACTACTTCGGGAATGTCGACAATCGCATCTTCCGGTGCGCCATCGGGGCGGCGGCCTTCCGCGTTGATCGCGGGAATTGTGAGAACGGTGAGGCCCTGGGCGCGGGCTGCTTCCGCCGCGTTCGTGCCGGAATCGCGCGCCTGCTCAAACGCTTCAATGGCCGTATCCATCAGCGCGGCGGCGTCATGCCCGGCGATTTCCTGCCGGATTTGATCGCGCTCGGTCTCGAACGTAGGCGCCATCGCTGCGGTGACGCTTTCGAGCCGCACGACCGCCCAAGGTGAAAGGCGCGCCCGCACTGCGGAGGCGGGCGCACCGGGTGAGAGGCCAAACACGGCTTGGCGGACAGCTGCGTCGGCAATGTCGGTTTGAGCGCGGTTTTCCTGACGAACAACTTGAAGGCCGAGCGCACTTGCGACCGCGTCGGGGGCCTGCCCGTTGGAAAGGCGTGCGGCCGCATCGCGCGCTTTTGCTTCGTCCGGCGCAGAGAGCTGCACGAAGGTGCGCCGCTCGGGCACGGTCAGCGACGCAC
>CAZXNY010000075.1:0-10282 GCA_964642205.1 uncultured Caulobacteraceae bacterium | reverse complement strand
GTTCATCAGCGAATCGTGACGCGCCACGAAGGAAGGCTCCTCCCCCGAAGGGAGCACTGCGATCGCGAGCGCCGCCTGCGCCAGCGCGGCGCGCGTGAGCGCCACGGGCACCGTCTCGGCCATCAGCGCCGCGGACGCTTGCGGGCCGGTCTGGAACGCTCCGGCGTCCGCCGAAAGCGGTTCAGGCGCGGGCGGCGTATCGGCGTAGCTGGAGCGCAGATAGGAATAGCTGAGCGCGCCAACGGCCGCCGCCATCAACAACGCCGACTTGGCGAGGTCGGAAAAGCCCGCGGGCGCGTGGGTCGCCGCAGCAGAGCCGCCGCCTTGCGCGCTATTGCCTAGACTGAGCCCCATGCCCTGGCTCTCCCCGACGGCTGTCGTTGCGGAACGCTAACAGGGTTCGCCCGCGCCCGCCAACATTGTGGCAAATCAAGGCGATGGCGGTGATATTTGTTCCACTCGCTCGCTAGAGCGGCGAACAATTCCGCTAGCGGCGGGGCAGGCCGTCCGCGGCGTAGCCAAGGCGCGGCCACAGCATCCAAGCCTCTGTCGGCGGCTCGACGCCAGGCCGGCGAAATTTCTCGGCGCCTTCCGCATAACCACGTGCGTACTCGCGCGCGACCGCGTTGGTGAACCAGCGCAGTGCGGCACGCTCCAGCCATCCGGCGGCCTTGTACTTCGCGCTGCCTTTGAGGCCGTGCACCCAGCCGGCGACAGTGCGCTTGCGCACTTCGGGCGTTGCGTAGTTGCGCACGTCTGGATGGGTCCAGTCTCCGCGCGTCATCGCGTAGCGGGCCGAGCCCATGCCGTAGGTGTAATAGCGCTTGAGGTAGCTCTTGATCGTGTCGGCCGTGGTGTGGCCGGTCCACCAATTGGCGTCCGCATCGATGATCGCGCCCGCGCGGATCACGCGCTGCGTGAGATCGAGGTCTTCGCCCGACGGGCGGAACGTGTCGTCAAACCCGCCGACGCGCACGAAGAAGCTGCGGCGCACCGCGAACGCTGCCGTCACTGCGCAAATCAGCCGGCCGACTTCGTCATAGGTCGCGCCCGGCAGCACGGCCGAGTTGCCAATCATGCGCTCGCGCAGGCTCTTCTTGTTTTCCATCACCGGGCGCGTGTAGCCCGCGATGCCATCGAGCCATGGCGCAGCTTCGAGGCGCGCCTGCAGATAATCCAGCCAGTGCGGCGGCGCGCGGCAATCGTCATCGGTGAACACGATGAAATCGCCGGTCGCCGCTTGCGCGGCGAAATTGCGCGCGGCGGCGGGCCCGCCGTTTTGCGGCTTGGCGATGTACGTGAACCAGCCATCGTGTTCTGCGAGCACGGCCGCGTAGCCCTCGTCATGCGTGCCGTCGTTGACGACGATGAGCGTGCGATCGGCGCGGCCAACGATCTGCGGGCGCACGCAGGCGAGAAATCCGCGCAGATCTTCTGGCCGCTTGTACGTCGGAACGAGAACGGTGAGCGAGGTCATGCCGCCCTCCGTCCGCACGCGCGCATGTGCGAGAGCAGCGCGGAAACATCGAGCGCGTAGGGCTCTGCGACTCTATCCGCCGCCGTTTGCGCAACGCGCGGATCGAGATCGAGCGCCCATTCGAGATGTTCGAGGATCGTGGACGTTTCACCGCCCCACGCCACTTTGCCGACGCCGAGGCGCTCCAGCGCAAGCCCGTTCAGCATCGACTCGAAGTGCGCGGGCAGCACAACGCTCGCGCGCGCCGCCATCAGCGTCGAAAGGCATGTGCCGTGCCCGCCTTGGCTCACGATTACGCGGGCGCGCGAGAGCGCTTCGGCCATCGGCACGGGCTGCAGATGCGTGCGCACGCCGCAGCGATTGAGGAACGCGCTCGCGGGTTTCGCGCCCGGCCCGCGCAGATGCGTCTCGACCGGCAGGTGCTTGGCGATGTCGGCCAAGCATTCCACCGCGTGCATCGATTCCGGGCCTTTGATGTCCATGAACGCGAACACGCCCGGCGCGTTTGCACGCATAATGCTCGGTTGGTGCGGCGTAAGCTGAACGTAGGCATCTTTGCGCAGCGGCGCGTACGGATCGAGTTCGCGCACGCTCGCAACGAGGCGCGCTTCTACAGCAAGCAATGCAGGCAGCGTCGAAAGCTTCGGCGCGCGGCGCATGGCGAGCACGGCGTTCGCGGCTTCGAGCGCCGCAAATTCTGGGCGGAAGCTCATCGTATCGGGGCGTAATGCCGGGAACGTCGCGGTGTGCGAAGGCGGCAGCGTGAAGCCGGTGCCGACGGCGATGACCGGCAAACGCCCGCGCGCCGCCAGGATCGCACTCGGCGCGTGCGAGGCGACGATGAAATCCGGCTGTGTCAGCGCAAACAGCGCATCCCATTGTGTGACGAGCGCGGCCAGCATCTCGGGCTCTGCAAAGCCGCACGTGGCCAGAATATCGCCGTAGCTTGCGGGGCCAGGGCGGGGGCGCAGCGGATCGCGCAAAGCCGGCGCGGGCAGCACCGGCCAGGGCCGGTTGGTAAACAACGTGGCGGGGGTGACAGCGTCAGAGAGCGCGAAAATCGGCCGGACGCCCTCAAGCTCCATCGCGGCCGCGATGTGCACGAGTGGGCCAACATTGCCGTAGCCACCGCCCAGTTCGGATACGAACAGCGCTTTCATCGCTTTCCCCACGGCCGCCAGCCCGCACAAACGTGCGGTTTTGGCGCCTTCGCAGCCTAAGAGGCACGTTGGGCGCCAGCATTTCGGCTGAGGCGCGAAGCGGGGCGCCCAAGCGCCAGTTTGCGTTAACGGCGCGGCCCAGCCAGAAAGCGCGCCGATGAGCTTTCTTAAGCAAATGGAGATGCGGCTCCGGCCGCGCGCGCCGCGCTTCTTGCGCGCGCTCTACCGCGCCGGGCGCGGCATGTCGGGCGCGGTGCTTTCGCCGGACGTGCCCCAGCATTTGCTCGACGGCTGCGTGATGGTTTCCACGCGCTATGACATGCTCGACCGGCTTCCGAAGGGCGGGCGCGTTGCTGAGCTGGGCACGTGGAAGGGCGATTTCGCGCGTCACATCATGGCGCGCAACGCGCCGTCCGAGCTTCATCTGATCGATATCGATTATTCGGCGTTCAATGCAGAGGGCCTTGCAGCGGCCACGCGCCATCACGGCTTAACCACGCAGATGATCGCGTCCTTCCCGGACGCGCATTTCGACTGGATCTACGTCGACGGCGATCATGCGTATGCGGGCGCCATCGCCGATGCGCGCGCGAGCGCTCCAAAGGTGAAGCCGGGCGGCTATCTCGTGTTCAACGATTTCGCCCATGTCGACCCGCATATGGGCCGTTATGGCGTCCATCGCGCGGTGGTCGAGTTTGCGCTCGAGCGGCAATGGCCGTTCGCGTTCTTCTGCATGAACGGCGCAGCGCTCTACGATGTCGCGCTGCGCCGTCCCACCAAAACTTAGGTGCAGCTTAGGTCGCGCAGGCAACGCCCGTCGCGCCACCGCAATAGCTCTGGTTGCCCGTGTTGGTCTGGTTTTCCGGGTCGGGCAGGCGCTCGAACTCCTGCGGCAGAACCGGTGCCATGCCGCGCATCCGGCGGCGCTCACGCTCGGTGCGCGAGGCCGCGTCGCCGATCAGCCAACGCACGCTGAGGCGGAAGCTTTCTTCGCCTTCGTCATGCCAAGCCGCGTCCGCGTCGATCATCAGTTGCGACATGACGCCCGTGAACGGACGCACCGAAGCGCCAATGCCCGCGCCCGTGCCGGTGATCGGATCGTCTTCGGCCATGATCTCCAGGCCAAGGCGGTCGATCGGGAACCACGCCGCTTCGGCGCGCACGAAGCCGCCTTCGCGATCGGTGTAGCCGTGGCCCGTGGCGTAGCCGCCGCGCACGATGAGCTGAACTTCGTCGAACATCACGCTGAGGCCAGCGCCCGCGCGATAGATGGAAAGCGTCTCACGGTTCGGCGCTTCCGAACGCACCGCCGAGAGGAAGCCGCCGATCGCGCCTTCCGCTGTGTTGTTGAACATCGGGCGGAAATCTTGCCACGCGACCTGACCGCCAACGGCGACTTGGTGATCGATCTGGCCGACCGCGCCTTGCAGGTTGATCGCCGAAGAATCTCCGAGCGCCCATTGCCCCTCGATGCCGCCAACCTGACCCTGTTGGGTCGTGCGGTTGATGTAGTCGAGGCCGGCTTCGTGATACGAGCGGCCGTCGGGCGCAGCAGCCGGTTCAACGGCCGCGGCCGGAGCCGGCGCAGCTGCTGGTGCGGCGGCCGGCGCCGCGGCCGGGATCGCGCACATGCCGATCTGCAGGTCGAAATAGTCGCCGCCATCGGCCTGCACGCCATAGCGCGTCACGCTGACGATCTGCTCGCCGCTCTGGCCCGTGATATCGAGCACAGAGCCGCGCAGCGCAGCCGGGCTGACCGTGTTGGCGAACGTTGTCAGGCGCGCCGCATCGGGGCTCGCCGGATTGTGCAGCTCAAAGCTCCGCACCGTGTCGTTCGCCGAGAGCACCAGGCGCACGCCTTCGAGACGCAGCGAGCCGTCGTCGGCGCAGAACTGGGTCGTGTCGATGCTGAGGCGCGAGAGCGGCGTCAGAGGCCGGCGCGCCGGGGCCGAAGCCATCCCCGGCATGTTGGCCGGCTGCGCGTCCGCGCTCGTCATCATGATCACGGCGTCGGCCGAGCTGGCCGAAGCCGGCTGCGCGGCGGCCACCGTCGCAAAACCCGAAACCGCGAACGCGGCGGAAGCAGCGCGCGCCTGGCGCGCGACCGTCTTGGCGTGCGCGAGAACTTGCTCGATGCGGAGCGAGCCTTTCGGCGGCGCGCTCAGGCGCACCACGATCTTGAGCTCAAGGCCCGTGCCCGCCAATTCGCGCGCGAAGACATCACCGGCGACCGGCGCGACCAGCGTCAAATATTCGGCGGCCTTGACGCGCACGAAGAGGGTGCGGCCGTTGGGGCCGAGATGCATCGTGCTGATCTTGCCCTTGGCGAGATCGCGGGTTTTGCGCGCGGCGCGCACAAGGCGGCGGGCGCGATCGAATGCGCCCGTCGGATCTTCGACGATCGCGCCTTTCCCGAACCGGCCGATGAGGCCAGCGAGCGATACGGCCCGGTCGAGCGCGCTCACATTGTGGGCCTTGGCGCGACGCTGGCGTGCGCCATCGACGGCGTGGCGCACCAAGCGCCCGTTCGCCGCACTCGTCGTCACGAGGATGTTCGAATTCGACACGCTATTCCCCATTTGCCCGCTCATCCGGCCGCCCGCACGGAATCTAACCGGGGCGTAAGCTGCGGAACTCGTGCCATCTGGCCGCCGCATTCGGCGCCGCGCGCTTGGGGAATTGCGTCCCGCCGCGACGCAAAACCGCGCTCGGCGTGTGGCGAAGGCCATGCCGCATCTTCGAAGCGTGCTTACCGCCAGCGCCGGGTTGCGTGCGCCCCCATCGCGTGAGACGAGAGAAGCCATAAGCTTAATGGGCGCGTGAGACGCCGGGAGGAGGCCGCGATGAAGGCTGCCGTATATTATGAGAACGGCACACCGGATGTTCTAAAGTACGAGGACGCGCCCGATCCCGTCTGCCATCCCAAAGGCATCGTGCTGCGCGTCGAAGCGGTTTCGATCGAGGGCGGGGATACGCTCAACCGCTGGCGCGGCCCGCTGATCACCCGCCCGCACATCGTCGGCTATCAAGCCGCAGGCGAAGTGATCGAAGTCGGTTCGGAAGTCACCAATTTCCGCATCGGCGATAAAGTCGCGACCACCGGTCAGTTCGGATCGCACGCTGAATTGCGCGCGGTTCCTGCGCGCACTGCGTGGCTCGTGCCCGATGGGCTCGACGTGCGCAAAGCCTCCGTCATTCCCGTCGCATTCGGCACCGCGCATGATTGCCTGTTCGAGTTCGGCCGCTTGAAGAAGGGCGAGACCGTGCTTGTGCAAGCGGGCGCGAGCGGCGTCGGCACCGCGGCGATCCAACTTGCGAAACGCGCCGGCGCGCGCGTGCTCGCGACAGCGTCGAGCGATGAGCGCCTCGAAAAGTTGAAGCCACTCGGCCTCGATGACGGCATCAACTACACCAGTAAGAACGTCGTGCAGGAAGTGATGCGCCTCACCGACAAGAAGGGCGTCGATCTCGTGGTCGATTCCGTTGGCGGGCCGACGCTGCAAGGTTCGATCCTCTCGCTCGGCTATCGTGGGCGTGTCTCGATGGTCGGCCAAGCCGGCCGTGAGCCGATGAACATCGACGTCTCGACGCTGATGGGCGGCAACCGCTCGCTCAACGGCGTCTTCCTCGGCGCCGAAATCGGCACGGACCGCGCCTACAACATGATCGGCCAGCTCATGACGGATGCGGCCAAGGGTGAGATCGACATCATCATCGATCGCACGTTCCGCCTTTCCGAAGCCGCGCAAGCGCACGCTTACATCGAAAGCCGCAAGGCCGTCGGCCGTGTGCTGCTCATCCCGTAAAGCGAAGCGTCATGACCACAGCTGAAGCGCCCCAACCTATCTCGCTCGCGAAAGTCATCGCGAACCACGCCGCCAATCGCCCAAACGATCCAGCGCTCACGTTCCAAGGCGAGACGCTGACCTGGGAGCAGCTGCACAAGCGCACCAACCGCATGGCGCACGCGCTCGAAAAGCGCGGCGTCAAAGAGGGCGATCTGGTCACGATCGGCCTGCCGAACGGGCTCGGCTTCATCGAAGCGTGCTGGGCGATCTGGAAAGTCGGCGCGACGCCTCAGCCCGTATCGTCACGTTTGCCGAACCATGAGTTGGAAGCGGTCGTCGAGCTTGCCGATCCGCCGCTCGTGATCGCGCGCGCGAACATGGAGACCAAGCGCCCGCGCGTTGACGCCGATGACCTGCTCGCGGAATCCGACGATGAATCGGCGCTGCCCGATCGCACCGCGCCGATCTACAAAGCGCCGACGTCCGGTGGCTCAACCGGCCGCCCGAAGCTGATCCTCGCCGGCCAACGCGGTGTGCACATTCCCGGCTCGCCTGGCGCATATCGCACGCTGCCGGACGATGTGATGATCATGCCCGGCCCGATGTATCACAACGGCCCGTTCACGGCCTCGTTCGGCGGCATGTTCCAGGGCGCGCATCTCGTGTTGCTGCCGCGCTTCGATGCGGAAGAGGTGCTCAAAGCCGTCGACGCCTATGGCGCGACGTGGATGTATCTCGTGCCCACAATGATGAGCCGCATCTGGCGACTGCCTGAAGAAACACGCGCCAAATACAAAGTGAACACGCTGCGCACTGTTTGGCACCTCGCCGCGCCGTGCCCGCCGTGGCTCAAGGAAGCGTGGATCAACTGGCTTGGGCCGGAAGTGATCATGGAGCTTTACGCCGGCACGGAAGCGCAGGCGGTTACAATCATCACCGGCACGGAATGGCTCGCGCATCGCGGTTCCGTCGGCAAAGTCGCGTTCGGTGAGATGAAGGCGTTCGATGCGGACGGAAATCCACTCCCGCCCGGCGAAATCGGCGAGATCTACATGCGCCGCCCCGAAGGCATGCCGGCGAGCTATCAATATCGCGGCGCCACCGCGCGCACGATGGAAGGCGGCTGGGAAAGCCTCGGTGACGTCGGCTATTTCGATGAGGACGGCTACCTCTATCTGGCCGACAGGCGCACCGACATGATCCTCGTCGGCGGCTCGAACGTCTATCCGGCCGAAATCGAGAGCGCGCTCGATGAGCACCCGCTCGTGCAATCGAGCTGTGTGATCGGCATGCCGGATGAAGACTACGGCAACATCGTCCACGCCATCGTGCAGCCGCGCGATGGGCTCACGGAAGAGGCGCTGCGCGCGCATATCGCAGGCATGCTCGTGACGTACAAACAACCGCGCACTTACGAGTTCACCACCGAGCCGCTGCGCGATGACGCGGGCAAGGTGCGCCGCACGCAATTGCGCGACGAACGCATCGCGGCGAAGAAGACAGCCTAGGGTCGCGCAGGGGTAGGGGTATGACGATCGATCTCACCAACACGTCGCGGCGCGCGCTGCTTGCCGGCCTTGGCGCGGCGACGCTCGCAGGTTGCGCAACGGGCCAGACGCCGCCGCCGTCCTACACCGCGCGCCCGCGCGCGTTCCGTCCTACAGGCGAGCGCGCCTATCCGCGCGTGCAAGCGCTGATCGATCGCTACATCGCCGAACGGAAAGTGGCGGGCATCGTCGTCGGCGTGCAAAAAGGCCATGCGCCGCTTCAGTTTCTCACGTCGGGCAAGATCGCGCTCGATGGCGCGCCCTGCGATGCGGATTCGATCTACCGCGTCTATTCGATGACGAAGCCGGTCACGGGTGTTGCGGCGATCCAACTCGTCGAGCGCGGGCGCCTCACACTCGATACGCCGATCGCGGATTTCGCGCCCGAGTTCCGCGATATGCGCGTCATCACGGATGCTGCGACGATGGCGACGCGCCCCGCGACGCGCCCGATCCTGGTGCGCCATCTCATGACGCATACCGCAGGCTTCAGCTATCACATCTCCGATGGAAGCCCGCTCAACGGCCCGTATCGCCGCGCGGGCGTCACGCCCGTTGGCCGCTACACGCTCATCCCGCGCCCGGGTGATACGCCCTTGACGCCGACACTCGATGCGTTCGGCGCTGCGCTCGGGCCGCTGCCGCTGCTGCGCGAGCCGGGCACGGAATGGGATTACAGCATCGGCCTCGATGTGCTCGGGCTCATCATTCAGCGCGCGTCGGGCGTGCCATTCGATCAGTTTCTGCGCGAAAATCTTTTCGCGCCGCTGCGGATGTCCGACACAGCGTTCTATGTGGCGCCTGAGAAGCTTTCGCGCTTCACGACCAATTACAACGTCGGAACGGACGGCGCGCTGACGCCGGTGCCCGATCGCGAAGCCTATGCGAGCCCCACCGGCATGCCGTGCGGCGGCGCAGGCCTCGTGGCCTCAACGCGTGACTATGCGCGCTTCGCGGCGATGCTGTTGCGCGGCGGCGCGCTCGAAGGCGCGCGCGTTATGTCGCGTGAGAGCGTTGCGCTCGCGTGTTCGAATCTGATGCCGGAAGGCGTGCTGATGCGCGGCGGCGCAGGTTTCGGCGCCGGGATGAGCGTGACGCTGCCCGCAGCCGTCACGCCAACCAATCCACTCGGCTCCGTGACCTGGGGCGGTGCGGCGAACACCAATTTCTGGGTCGATCCCGCGAACGATGCGTACGTCGTGCAGATGACGCAGAATTTCGGCGGTGACTATCCGTTGCGCCAGGAAATTCGCGAAGCGGTCTACGCCGATTTCGCCGCATAAAGCTTCAAGCGAGCAGGAAGAACGATGAGCATCAAAGGCAAGGCCTATGCGGTCGGGGTGTACGAACACCCAACCCGCAACGCGCCAGACAAAACGACACCGCAGATCCACGCTGAAAGCGCCAAGGGCGCGCTCGAAGATGCGGGTCTCACCAAGGACGATATCGACGGCTATTTCTGCGCGGGCGATGCGCCTGGCTTCGGCGCGATGTCGATGGCCGATTATATGGGCCTCAAGCTCCGCTACATGGACTCAACCGAAACCGGCGGCTCGTCATATATCGTCCACGTGAACCACGCCGCCGCCGCGATCGCGGAAGGCAAGTGCAACGTCGCGCTCATCACGCTCGCGGGGCGCCCACGTCAAAATTCCGGCGGCCCGCGCTCGATGGGTGGTCCGGGTCCGACGGAAGTGCCGGAAGCGGGCTTTGAAAACATCTATGGCGGCTCGACGCACAACACCTACGGCATGTGCGCCATGCGCCACATGCACGAATATGGCACGACCAGCGAGCAGCTCGCCTGGATCAAAGTCGCCGCCTCGCATCACGCGCAATACAACGAACACGCCATGCTGCGTGACGTCGTGACGGTCGAGGATGTGCTCGCGTCCCCGATGATCGCCGATCCGCTGCATCGCCTCGATTGCTGCGTCGTCAGCGATGGCGGCGGCGCGGTCATTCTCGCGAAGCCTGAAATCGCAAAGAGCTTGAAGCGCCCGCTCGTGAAAGTGCTCGGCGGCGGCGAAGCGCCGAAGGGCCCGCGCGGCGCGGCGCATCTCGATCTCACGCATTCCGGCGCCGTTTGGTCTGGCCCCGCCGCGTTTGCGGAAGCGGGCGTGAAGCCGGCCGACATCAAGTACGCCTCGATCTACGACAGCTTCACGATCACTGTCGTGATGCAGCTCGAGGACATCGGCTTCTGCAAGAAGGGCGAGGGTGGCAAGTTCGTCTCCGACGGCAACCTGATCTCGGGCGTCGGCAAGCTGCCCTTCAACACCGACGGCGGCGGCCTGTGCAACAACCACC
>CAZXNY010000074.1:0-10336 GCA_964642205.1 uncultured Caulobacteraceae bacterium | reverse complement strand
TGAGATTCAAGCGCGCGAAATTTTGCGCATGCGCGAGCGGCTCAACAAGATCTTCGCGGACGCGACCGGCCAGCCTCTCGACCGCATCAAGAAGGACATCGACCGCGACTATTGGATGCTCGCGGAAGAGGCCGTGAATTACGGGCTCGTCGGCAAGATCGTGAAGAGCCAAGCCGAGATCGGCTAACGCACTTCGCAGATCGCAAAACGGAAAGCGCGGCTCACGGGCCGCGCTTTTATTTTTTCGGCTTTTTCGGCTTTTTCGGCTTCACGGCCGGCACGCCTTCGCGGCCGTGCATCGCTTGGAGCGCGATGTTGAGCGCGATTGTGTAGGTCTGCACGTTGCGGCGCTTGGCGGTGAGGAGCCGCCAGCCGCGCTTTGCGTCTTGATACGCCGCGATCGGGGTCTGGCCGCGTTTTACCTCTGGAAACGCCGTGCCGACGAACAGAGTCGCGAACAGCGGCTCTGTTTCGCTCTCCGGAATTTCGGGGTTCGCGAGGAAAATGGTGCGCTGCTCGGCGCCCATGCGCGAGAGCAGCTCCAGCTCCCAGCGCACGCCAGCGCTCGTGGTCGGGCACATCACGACGGTTTTGGAGGCGCCCACGAGCTGGCTGACGATGGTTTGCCAATTGCTGTCATCGCCCGGCGCGAACACCCGCGCGGCGCCGAGCGGGGGCGTTGGATCGCGCGGATCGCCGATGGCGATGACGGGACCATAAGGCGAGGCGTGTTCAAGCAGGATTTCGTCGAGCGTTTTGGCCGCGCCCACGCCCGCCGGCATTTTGACGAACGGATCACGCGTCATCGCCGGGAGCTTTGCGTCGTCCTGGTCGAACGAACGCAAAAACACGATCGGCGCGCGCGCATCCCAATCGCGGACCCGCTGATAGAGCTGCGTCGCACGTGCATCCGCGACGCGGTCGAAGAAATTGCCGACGCCGAGAAGAATGAGCACGATCAGCAGCAGCATGATGCCGATGGTGAGGAAAAAGCCCGCGCCTTCGCGATCTTCCGCATCCATGAACAGCAGGATTGGGATCGACATCGCGAGGATGAGCCCGGTGTTGAGCAGCGCGACGATGAAATAGAGGAACGTGAGCGACACGCGCCCACGCCCGAATTGCGCGATGAACGGCGGCAGGCCGAGATGGCGGCGATACGTGCTGAACGGCGCCCACACCGGCGGGCGCCAGCCGCGCGCGGCCATGAAGCCTTCCTTCGACGTGATAAGCTGCCACCACGCCCAGCCGAACGCTTCGAGCGCGACAAGCGTCGACAGCACCAGAACTGCGACCAGCACCCAGTTCTGCCAATACGTCATGGTTTCATCGGCCGTCTGCGACGGCGCCATGAGACCGGTGAGTTCGCCAATGGCGCCGACGATGGCGACGGGACCGCCGACGATGACGAGCGCGGCGACGATTAGAACGAAGAGCGCGATCAAGCGCCGGTGGATCGCGTCGGTGATGGCGCCGGAGGCGCCAGCTGTGACGACGATTGGGAAGATGAAAATCACCAGCACAATTGGGAATGCGAGCAACGCGGCGGGGCCGAGCGCGGCGTAATCGCTGTCATCCTGAAAGAACGCCCAGATGATCAGCCCGAGCATGCCGAACACGACAATCACGTTCCACGACGCACCGAGCGCGCGCATGAAGCGGTGCCGCAGGAAGCCGCCCGCGGCGTGATCGATCGAGGTGGCGCGTGCTTTCACGGCGCCTACTCCGCCGTGGCGCGCTCGAGCAGTTCGAGCGCGGCGAGCGCGAAGGCGCGCATGTTGGCGACGCGGTCGCTGTCGCCGGTCTCGATCGTGGCGACGAGTTCGAGCTCGCGGCCAGCGACGGCGACGCAGGTGTGGCCCGCCGCATCGCCGTAAGGATTGCCGGTTGGGCCCGCGGCGCCGGTTTCGGAAAGGCCCCAATCGGCAGCGAAGCGGTCGCGCGCGGTGCGCGCAAGCAGCAGCGCGTATGGCTCGCTGGAGGAGCGCATGCCTGCAACGTCCTCGCGGTGCAAATCCATCAGGAGCGAGCGCGCCTTGGCGGTGTAGACCACCGCGCCGGAACGGAAATAGACGCTCGCGCCCGGCACGGCCAGGAGCGCGGCCGAGAGCAAACCGCCGGAAGACGATTCCGCAATCGCGATGGTCTCTTCGCGCTTCTTGAGGCGCGCGCCAATCTCGGCGGCGAGCGGCAACAGCGTTTCCATGTCAGGTCTCCGTCATGCTCACAAAGGACGAGCGTGCGATGGTTGTGCGCGTGATGGCGTGGCGTTTTCGGAAATTGTCGAATGCTTCCTGCTTCGGGTTGCGTGACTGCTCCCACACGTCGTGGCTGGCGTAATAGGTGAGCAGCAACATGCGCGTTGCGCCTTCGGTCATGTCCTTGCCGGTGCGATCGGCGGCGAACAGGCCGAAGATTTCGGTATCGTAGTCGCGCTCGAACGCGGGCCAAGCCGCCTTCGAGAGCTCGACGAATTGGTCTTCGGCGCCTGCATCGATCGTGAACCAGCGATGCACGTAGATGCCGCCGAGCTTCAGCTTGCCGCCGCCGCGCGCGACCGCGGTAATCTTATCGGTGCTGCGTTGGGCGACATATTTGAAACCGAACAGCGGGTCGGGGCCATCCGCCGCCCAGAGGATCGCGGCTTCATTGGAGGCAAAGCCGAGCCGCCCTTCGAACACGCCCTTGAGGCCCGCGCTCTTTTGCAGATGCGCCGGCAGCAGCGCCGTTTCCGCCTGGCGCTGCGTCGCGATCACTTCATACCGATAGCGCATGGCCCTACCCCTTGGCCGATGCTGGCACGCTCGGCCGAAAACGTCACGCCTTGAGGAGCGGCTGCTTCGAGCGCGTGAGCGGCGCGCCCGCCTGCGCTAGACTGTCGTCATGGGCGATTGGTCAACCGATCCGCTGGCCGCCGCGATCGAACGGCGCCGCGGGCGGCGCGCCGCGTATGCGCGCGACGCGCACAGTGAAGAAGATCGTGAGACGGCGCGCGCCGAGCGGTGTGTGCCCGATTGGTCCGAAGAGGACTGGGCGCGCGCCGTCGAGCGGCGCGAGGGCGGCAAGGCGCGCTACCGGACAAGCGAGCGGTACGTCGAGCATGCGCCGGAAGGCGTGATCGATGTTGCAGTCCACGTCTTCGATCTCATCGGCCACGAGCGCGCCTGGCGCGCCTATGCATGGGCGCGTACGCAACCGGACGGAACGCAGGCGCCACGGACGCGCCTGCACGGCCCGCATATCCATGACCTCGGCGACGTGCTCCGCCGCCCGCGCCGCTAGCGCTAGGAAGCCGGCGGCGGCGTGCGCCGTTCGGTCAAGCCGAGGCCGTACCAATCGAGGTTGCGGGTGAACCACATCACGGCGGCGATGGCGACGAAGGCCGCGACCGCGCCGACGAGGAGCGCGAAATCTTCGAGGCTCATGAGCACGTAGATCAGCGCGTATAGCAGCGAGAACGCGGCGATGGCCGCGTATTGGCGTGTTCGGCTCTTGAACACCGCGCCGGCGTACCAGCCGATCAGCGCGACGGTGGCGACGGCTGCGACAAGGAACGCCCAGTTGAAGCCAATGCGCTCGGCGATGGCGAGCAGCAGCAGGTAGAAGATGATCTGCGCGAGGCCGACGAGCACGTATTGCGCGGGGTGGACGCGCGTATCGCTCGTGGCCTCAAACAGGAAGTACGCGAGGAAGACAACGCCGATGAACAGGAGCGCGTATTTCAGCGAGCGCGTGACGGCTTGATACGGGTTGGTGGAGTCGACGAAGCGCGTCGTCACCACTTGGCGGGAGAGGTCGAGATTCTGCGTCGGGCCCGCGTCGGCGAGATTGCGGCGCACGAACGGGATCGACCAGCGCGCGGCGAACCCATCGGCCTGCGCCTCGGCCTGCTCGCGCGCGAAATCGCCAAAATAGCCGACATCGCTCCAATCGCCCTGCATGCGCAGATCGGTCGTGCGCGCGAAGGCCGTGAGCGAGAAGCTTTCGACGCCGGTGATCCGAAGGCGCGTGGAGAGCGAGAACGTGGCGCCAGGGCGCGCGAAGCTCGTTGCATCGACCGCAAGCCAGCGCATCGGCTCACCGGCGCCGCCAAACAGGTTCGGGAAAATGCCGGCATAGGCCGAACCCGGCTCGATCGGGAGCGCAGCGCCGCCGGCGAGCTGAACATTCGCGGCTTCGACCACGCCGCGCGTATCGGAGATGCCGATGACCAGCGCCGCGCGAGACCAATCGATCGTCGCGCCTTCGGGCGCGGCGGATGGCTCGCGCGAAAGATCGAACGCGGCGTTGAACGCGACATCGGCGGCGTAGGTGCGGACTTTGAACAGGTCGCCCTGCCCGCGTGTCGAGACATCGGTGTCGAGCGTCGCGGCGGCCGAGCCGGTTTGCGCAAACACCGCGTACCAGCCTTCGTTGATCTGTTGGGTGACGCGGTTCTGATCGTCCCGCACGGACACGACTTGGCGATAGGGCGCAACGAGGATCGGGCCGATCAACGTCTGCTCGCCGCCGAGGCGCGCGCCGATCTCCGTCACCACACTATTGGCACGCCCAGTGCGCTCAGAAATGAGCCCGAACACGCCGAACGCCGGGATGCTCATGAGCACGGCGAGAACGCAAACGAGAAGGAACTTCAGCCCGAGTGAACGCCGGTCGAGTATGGGCTGCGCCGCCATTTGTTCCTCCGCGCGGAGATTTTCGCCGCCGAACAGGCAGAATCGTGGCGAGACGACGCCTTTCTGTCCACCCGGCAATGATATTCGTGTGTTCCAGGTGCACTACCCGCTACGAGCCCTATCTATCGCGGCCCGTTTCGGGTAGGTTTCGTTATCACCGGCCATAGATTAATTGGGGCCCGGTGGCTGAGAGACCGCGTAGCGCTCCCCCCTACTCCAGCGGAGGCTCGCCATGACCGAACATCGGATCTACCTCATAGGCGAGAATGGCCGGATCATCGGCGTTGATGATTCTGCACATTTAATCGAAGCGGACGCCATCGCGCGTGCGCAATCCCTCAAGCTCGAACATGCGGGCGTTGAGGTGTGGCGTGGGGCAGATTGCATCGCGACGTACAATCGCGATCTCGATCCGCAACCCGCGTAACTACATATCGACGGACACCGCGTCATCTGGCGGCTGCCAACCTTGATCGGGAGGCGGCGGCGCGGGAGGTTCCGAAGCAAGCGCGTAAGCGAACGCCCCAATCCCAGCGACAATTATCAGCGACACAAAAATGAGCGCGAGGCGGTCGTGCGATTTTCGCACTGCGTCTTCATCCTGTCCTGCGGCAAGCGCGCGCTGGCGGCGCGCATCGAGCGCGATGTAGCCGAGCGGCAAAAGCACCGGCAGCGCAAAACCCCACGGCGCGGCGCTGGCCATCCACGGATGCAACAACAGCCCAACCGTGCCGAGGACCAGCGCTGACAGCAGCGCGAGTTCGAACACGCTTTGCCCGCGCTCGCCAAAGCTTTCGCGAAGGCGTTTCCGGCGCGCGCCGAGTTCGGTGAAGAGGTCGCCCCAAAACGCCATGCGGCCGGGTGTCTAGCAGGATGCTTGACCGGCGCCGAGGCGCCCGCTGAAATGTTCGTGCAACAAACGAATATGAGGGTGGGACCGAGATGGGGAATCTGAGCCGCCGCGCGGTGCTGGCGTCAGGTGCGGGTGCGTATGTCGCGTCGAACGTGTTCTTCGCGCCGCGCAGCGCCTACGCGCAGAGCGTCGACCCGGTGGTGGAAACGATCTCCGGCAACGTGCGCGGCCAGCGCATGGACAATTGCCTCGTGTTCAAGGGCATCCAGTACGGCGACTCTTACGCAAACGGCCTGCTGCGCTTTAAGCCGAGCGATCCGCCGCTGCCGTGGCGCGGCGCGCGCGAGGCGTTCGAGTATGGCGCCACCGCGTGGCAGACGCCGCCGGGGCCAAGCCGTGGGCTGCTCGGAAGCGGCGGCGGCGGGCCGGCGATGGACGAGAGTTGCCTCTTCCTCAATGTGTGGACGCCCGCGCTCGATAGCGCGCGCCGCCCCGTGATGGTGTGGCTGCACGGCGGGGGATTCCAAACGGGCTCGGGCTCCTCCCCTTGGTATGACGGGACCAACCAGGCGCTGAAGAACGACGTTGTGGTTGTCACCATCAATCACCGGCTCAATGCGTTCGGCTATCTCTACCTCGCGGACATCGCGGGCGATGAGTACAAGGACAGCGGCAATGTCGGCATGACCGATTGCATTCGCGCGCTCAAATGGGTGCGCGATCACATCGAGCGCTTCGGCGGCGATCCGAACCGCGTGATGATTTTCGGCGAGAGCGGCGGCGGGCGCAAAACGTCCGTGCTGATGGCGATGCCGGAAGCGCAAGGGCTGTTTCACCGCTGCGTCGTGCAGTCCGGTTCGGCGCTGCGCATGAACACGCCGGCGCACGCGACTGAGCTGACCCTGCGGATCATGCGCCAGCTTGGCTACGGCGATACGGAATGGGAGCGGCTGCTCGAAGTTGAGCCCACCGCGCTTGTGGCGGCGCACCAGGCGGTCGCGGGCGTCGAGCAAGGCGTGCAGGTGCGCCCTGTCGTCGATGGGCGCGCGCTGACGCAGCACCCATTCGATCCGATCCAGCCGCGCATGAGCAGCCACGTGCCGATGCTGATCGGCACCAATCGCACCGAGCAATCGATCTTCCTGGGCGGCCTGCCCGGCATGACGAGCCTCGACGATGCGGGGCTCGCGCGGCATGCGGCGCGCTGGGTCCCTGCAGATCGCGCCGAGAGCGTGATCGCCGCGTATCGCGGCTGGTTTCCGCAAGACGGCGCCGCCGACCTCCTCTACCGCATCGCGACGGACCGTTCGTACTTCCTCGACTCCACGATCCAAGCCGCGCTCAAGGGCGATCACGGCGGCGCGCCAGCCTACATGTACAACATGAACTGGACGACGCCCGTCGATGGCGGGCGCTGGCGCTCGCCGCACGCGCTCGAGATTCCGTTCGTGTTCGATAATCTCGCGAAGGCGCCCTCGATGGTTGGCCCGGTGACGCCGCAGGCGCAGGCGCTGGCCGATCTTATGGCGAAGGCGTGGGCAAATTTCGCGCGCACGGGCAATCCGAACACGCGCGGCCTGCCGCGCTGGGGGAGCTACACGTCCCGCCAACGCCGCGCGATGCAGTTCGACGCGCCACGCTCGACGGTAGTGACCGACCCGCGCCGCCCGCAGCGCGAATTGATGCTGGCGATCGGATCGCAGCAACTGACGTAGGCGATGGAACCGCCACACCGGCACGTGCATTGACGCGCGATGTTCGAAGCGGTGGCGAACGCAGCGGCGGGGCAAGCCTCGCGATCCGATCTCGATGCTGTCGAGGCGCGGCTTCGTGCTGCGCTCGGCGATGAGCTTGGGGAATTTACCGCCGCCGCGCCGGACGATATCGAAAAGACCTTCCGCGGCGTCGCAGAGCGCAAGCCGGACGCGCTGATCGTGCTCGGCGGCGATGGCACGGCGCGCACGGCCGCCGAGATCGTCGGCCGCGCGGGCGTGCCGATTGCGCCGTTGCCCGGCGGCACGATGAACATTCTGCCGAAGATGGTGTTCGGCGCCCGCACGCTCGATGAAGCGATCGACTCGCTCGCGAACCACGAGATGCGCTTCCTGCCGGGCGGCGAGATTGGCGGGCGCGTGTTCTTTCTTTCCGCCGCGCTCGGCTTTGCCGGCTCGCTCGCGCGCCTGCGGGAAACGCAGCGCGGCGCGTTTCGCCCGATCACGCTGGTGCGGGCCTGGGGCTCGGCGACGAGCGCGTTTTCCGACGCGATGATGCGCGGCGTGCTGTGGCGCGCGCGGCGCCAAGATTGGCGGCGCGCGCATACGCTGGTGCTCGCCGTCGGCTCGATCAACGCGGTGATGAACCCGACGGACGATCCCGACGATTTCGACGACGGTTTCGAGATCGCGAGCCTCGATCTGCGGCAAGGGACTGACCTTGCGCAGCTTGGCTATCACGCGATCGCGTCGTCATGGCGCGAGGCGCCGAGCGTGAAGATTGCGCGCGCGCGGCGCGTGGAGATCGATGCGCCGTCGCGCCGGCCGCTCGTCGTGCTCGATGGCGAGCCGATCCGCCTGCCGAGCACGAGCAAGAAGAGCATCCTCGAAGCGCGCTGGATCGCGGAAGCGTGCCCGGTGCTCGCACCTGTGGAGCGCGCTGCAGCGGCGGCGGACGCCGCGGTCGCGGCAGTTTAGGGATCGCGCATGCGGTCAATCACCATTGCGCATATGAGCGATCTGCACTTCGGCGACGCCGATCCGCGCGCATTGGAAGCGGCGCGCACGGCGCTCGACGAGATCAAGCCGGATGTCGTTGCGGTCTCGGGCGACCTCACGCAAGCGGGACGGCACGGCGAATTTCGCGCGGCAGCGGATTATCTCGCGACCATTCCGTTTCCGCTGGTGGTGACGCCCGGCAATCACGACGCGCCGGTGTTCAACATGCTGAGCCGCATCGTTTGGCCCAAGCGCCGCTATCTGCGGCTGATGCTGGCGACGACGTGGCACGACGCGGAGATGGGCGTGCGCGTGCGCTCGTTCGATACCTCGCGCGCAGTGCAGATGAGGCGCGACTGGAGCCAAGGCGTGTACGACATCGACGAACTTGATGACGCCCTGCAGGAAGGCGGCCGGCTCGTGCTCGTGGCGCACCACTCGCCGGTGACGCCGCCGAACGCGCCCGTCGAGAGCGATGCACGGCGCGGCAAGAAGGCGCTCGAGCGCATGCGCCGGCATGACGGACTCGTGCTGCTGTGCGGGCATACGCACCGGTTCTTCGCGGGACGGCTGAACGGCGGCCCGCTGACGGTGGTGGCGCCCTCGCTCGCCTCCTCGCGCGTGCGCGGCGACGATAACGGCTTTGTCGTGGTGCAGATCGCGCATAATGGCGTCAGCGCCGCGCTCCACGCGTTCGACGGCGCAGCATTCCGTATGCGCGAACAAGTGGTGGTGGACGCAATGATGTGAGCGGGCTTACGCTCGCCGCATGGCGTCTGACGAGACTAACGATGAAACCCGCGCGACCGAGGCGATGGCGGCGTTGCTGCCGCCGCTGCTTACGGCGCTCGATACGCTGGCGCTGGCGGGGCGCCATCTCGATCCGGCGCGGCTCGACATGCTGGTCGACGCGGTGGGCGATGGCGATGCGGCGTTGCGCGAGATTGTGCCCGAATGGCCGGAGCGGTTTGCGGGGCTGGGCGCGCAGCTCGATGCGGCGCGGACGGCGGCGTTGCGCGGCTTTGAAGAATTGCGCGCGATGAACGGCGAGATCACGCTCGCCTATCGCGCAATGCGGATGCTGCGCCGCGCGGATGAGGCGCTGTTTCCTTTGGCGGCGGGCATCTCACCGGTGAGCAAGTATTTCCTGCCGCCGCAAATGCGCGATGAACCGGAGGCGCTCGCGCGCGTGCGTGAAGCGCCGCCGCGCGAAGATGTGGGCTTGGCGCATATCGAGAACGAGACCGATCAGCGCGGCGGCTTTTCCGTGTACGTGCCGGAATATTACACGCCCGAGACGCCGATGCCGCTCGTCGTCGCGCTGCATGGCGGCAGCGGGCATGGGCGCGAGTTTCTGTGGAGCTGGATCCGCGACGCGCGAGGCTATGGCGCGATCCTGGTTTCGCCAACGTCGCATGACCGCACCTGGGCGCTGAATGGCGCGTTCAACGGCGCCGATCGCGATACGCCGTTTCTCTATCAGATCGTGCAGCGCATTTCGGCGGCGTGGTCGGTCGATCCCGCACGCATTTTGCTGACGGGCATGAGCGATGGCGGGACGATGTCTTATGTCTCGGGGCTCGATGGCGCTTCGCCGTTCACGCATCTGGCGCCGGTGGCGGCGTCGTTCCATCCAATGCTCGCGGCGGCGGCCGATCCCGCGCGCATCCGCGATCTGCCGATCTTCCTGACACACGGCGCGCGCGATTGGATGTTCACCGTCGATATCGCGCGCAGCGCGGCCGATGCGCTCTCCCGCGCCGGCGCGAACGTGACGTATCGCGAGATCGAAGATCTCAGCCACACCTATCCGCGCGAGATCAACGCGGAGATTTTGGCGTGGTTGAACGGCTAGCGTCTCCTCCCTCTCCCCTTGAGGGAGAGGGCGAACCGCACCGCGCGTGCAAACACGCGACATGGGTGAGGGTGGCTACGCGACGTCAGAAGGGCGCGCTCACACCCCTCACCCGTCATCGCTGCGCGATGACACCTTCTCCCACAAGGGGAGAAGGAGAAGGGTGCGCTAATACACCCGCTTCTTCGGCGGGAACGGTTCGATATCGTTGGTCATCGTATAGGAGTGGACCGGCCGGAAA
>CAZXNY010000073.1:0-10337 GCA_964642205.1 uncultured Caulobacteraceae bacterium | reverse complement strand
GCTCGGTGGTGCAGAAGTTCATTCTGCAGCTCGAAGCACAGCTCTCGGAGCGCAACGTGCAGATCGAGATCACGGACGCGGCGGCCGATTGGCTCGCGACCCGCGGTCACGACGAAGCCTTCGGCGCCCGCCCGCTCAACCGGATCATCCAGGAGCAGGTGAAAAAGCCGATGGCGGACGAACTCTTGTTCGGCGCGCTCAAGAACGGCGGCCTGGTGAAGATCGACATCGATCCGGCCGACGATGAGAAGCTGAAGTTCGCCTACTTCCCGGAGCAGCCCAAAGCCGCTCCCCCGGCCAGCAAGAAGCCGGAACGGGCGTAGGCGCCGCGAAAATTTGAAGCGGAACGGGGCGGTCGCAAGATCGCCCCGTTTTGCTGTTCGGAGAGGGCCATGAGATTTCTCGCACTGGCCGTTGCCTTATTGCTGGCCACGCCGCTCGCCGCCGCGCAGACAAGCGATGCGCCCGTGGCGCGCCGCCCAGCGCCGGCAGCCACACCGGTTACGGCCGCCCCAGCAACTGGCGCGCGTCCAGCGCCGGCGCCGAGTACGGGCGCAACGGCGGCTCGCCCGCGTCCAACGGCATCAGGCGCGACGGCTGCCAGCGGCCCGCCGAGCGCAGAGGCCGTGCGCGCGCCGATCGCGGCGCTTGAGCAATCCGTGTTTGGCGCCTGCACGCAGAACGATCTCGCGATCGCGCGCGTCAGCGGCGGGCCTGTCGAGCCACGCATGCGCGTTGAGCGGCAGATGCGCGACGCGGGGATACGCACATCGCGCTACGTCTACCGGGCCACGGGCTGCGGGCGCGCGCCGCGCCGCCATAACATCGAAATTCTTCAGCGCGAGGGCCTGCCGAATGCCGCGTTCGCGCTGCCGATGGGTGCGACGGCGTCGACGCGCCTCATCATGCAAAGCGTCTACACGCAGATCTTCACACCCATGATGCGTGAGCGCTTCCCCGATTGCGCGCCGGAACGGCTCAAGATTCTCGACACCAGCATCGCGCGCGGGACGCCATTCACCGCCGGTGGCGCCTGGACGGAGGACTGGCGCTTCGATGCGTGCGGCGCGCGCGGTGTTGCGGAGCTGACCTTTGCCTATGACGGCGACGGCGTGCGCCTGACAGCGAATGTCCCCGCGATCACGCCGGCGCCAACGGGCGCAACGCCGGCGCCGAGGCCTTAGCGGATAGCGGCGGCGATCTGATCGGCGAGCGCGCGCAGCTCCGTCACGTCCGCTTGCTTGCCGGCCGCGTGCGGCCGCTCCGCTGCGCCTTGCCAGATCGGGTAGATGTGGAAGTGCAGGTGGTAGATCGTCTGCCCGGACGCCGCGCCGTTGAACGTCATCACGCGCATGCCGTCCGGCTTCAGCCCTTCTGCGACGGCGCGTGTGATCTTCTGGACGCGCTGCATGTATGCGCCCATCCGTTCAGGCGGCAGTTCGATGAAATTGCGCGCCTGCACGGCTTTCGGGATCACCAGCGCGTGGCCGCGCACTTGCGGGAAGATGTCCATGAAGGAGAGCGCTTCGTCGTCCTCGTAGACTTTCACCGCCGGCGCTTCGCCGCGCAGAATCTTGGCGAAGATGTTGGCGTCGTCGTAGGTTCCGTAGAGGCTCATCGGCCGCTCCTTATGTCTGCCGGAGACTAGAGATGCCCGCGCGCACCGAAAAGGCCGGTTCGACGCTCACCGCGCGCCAGCAGAAGTGGTTCGCGAGCGTCACGGCAAGCTTGGAGCGCGACACCGGCAAGACGCTCGCGCAATGGGTCAAGATCGCGAAGACGTGCCCGGAGACCACGCCCAAAAAGCGCGCGGACTGGCTGCGAACGAAGCATGGGCTCGGCGCGAATCGCGCGGCGCAGGTGTTGAACGCGGCGTTCCCGAGCGGCCCTGGCTGGAGCGAGCCGGACGCGTTGCTCGATCAGCTTTGGAAGGAGCCGGCGGGACGCAAAATCTACGACGCTGTCGAAGCGCTCGTGAAGAAGTCGCTTCCGGAAGCGACGATCGGGCCACGCAAGACGTTCGTGAGTTTCTCGCGGCGCATCCAGTTCGCTGCGATCATCCCGGCAAAGGGCGGCGCGGCTGAGCTGGGCTTGCCGCTGCCGCTGTCAGCCAGCAAGCGTCTCTCCCCAATGAAGAAGCGCCCGTGGGCCGAGAAGCACACGGCGCTGCTTGTCCTCTCATCGCCGAAAGACGTCGACGCTGAGGTGAAGTCGCTGCTGAAGACGGCGTGGGAGAAGGGCTAGCGCTTCAGGAACGCCGCGCCGCGCGGCGAAAGCCGATAGCCAACCTCGAGGCTCTCGGTCAGCCCAAGCTCCTTCAGTTTGCGCACGTCGCGTTTGAAGGCGAGCGTCTCCCGCCCGAACGCCTCGGCGAGATCGGGCGCGCGCTTGCCGGGGTGCTTCGCGATGGCCGTGAGCGTCGCGCGAGTCCAGGGCCCGGCGCGGCTCGCGGTGTCCATCCGGTCGAGCTTCGCTGCAAGCGCCGCACGCTCTTCGGCGCTGAGCGCCGCCTTGGCGCGCAGCGCGATACGCGGGTCGGCGCCGCCGGGCTTGATCGCGATGCGGTAGATGTGGCCATCCGTGCGGGCGTCCAAGTCGGCGAGTAGGGCGGCGGCGCTGTCGTAGCCCGCCTTGCGCGCATCGGCAGCGGTGATGGCGCTGCGCGCGAGCTTCTCCACGCTTTCGATGCTCAGAACGCCGATCTGCGTCCGCAGCGTCCCACCGGCCTTCACGGTTGGGCGCGTCCAGCGCCGGAATTGCAGCGTGATCTCGCCCGTCTTCACGCGCGCGAGCACGGCGCTCTTGATGAGCATCAGCTGCCCTTCTTAAAGGGCGTGTGCTCGTCAAGCGCCTCGATCTCCTCGATCATCGCAGGCGTCTCGCTCTTGAGATAGTGCGCGACCGCGTCCCGCAGACCCTCATGCGCGATCCAATGCGCCGAGTACGTGGCGGTCGGTCCATAGCCGCGCGCGAGCTTGTGCTGGCCTTGCGCGCCAGCTTCGACGCGTTTCAGGCCAAGTTCGATCGCGAGTTCGATGGCTTGGTAGTAGCAAAGCTCGAAGTGCAGAAACTCCACGTGCCGGACGCAGCCCCAGTAGCGGCCAAATAGCGTGTCGCCCCCGAGGAAGTTGAGCGCAGAGGCGATCGGCGTTCCGTCCTGGTCGGCGATGAAGAGCACGATCTGATCGGCCATCCGCTCGCCGATGAGGTGGAAGAACGCGCGATTGAGATAGGGGCTGCCCCATTTGCGGGAGCCCGTGTCCATGTAGCAGCGGAAGAAGAAATCCCAGTCCGCCGGTTTGATGTCCGCGCCACGCAACCGGCGCACCGTGAGCCCCTCGACGGCGCGGGCGCGTTCCTTGCGGATGTTCTTGCGCTTCTGCGAGGAGAGCGCTCCGAGGAAATCGGCGAACGTGCCGTAGCCGTCGTTGTGCCAGTGGTACTGCACGCCCGTGCGCAGCAAGAGGCCAAGCGCGCCGAGGCGCTGCGCCTGTGCTGGCTCAACGAAGGTGAGGTGGAGCGAAGATGCGCGCGCCCTGCGCGTGAGCGTCACCGCGGCGTTGATAAGCGCCGCCTCGATGCGCGGATCCGCGGTCAGCACGCGTCGTCCGGTCGCCGGCGTAAACGGCACGGCGCTTTGGAGCTTCGGGTAATAGCGCCCACCGGCACGGTGCAGCGCGTCGGCCCAAGAGTGGTCGAACACGTACTCGCCCTGCGAGTGGTGCTTCACGTAGAGCGGCATCACGCCCGCGAGCGCGCCGCCGTCGCCGCGCGCGATCAGATGCGCGGGCGTCCAGCCTTCTTCCGCGCTGGCGCACGTCGTCGCTTCCAGCGCTTCGAGAAAGTCCCAACTTAGAAACGGATCGAACGGGCGGTCCGGTGGATTGGCCAGCGCGTCCCAGGCGTCGCGCGAAACGTCCGACAATTTGTCGGCGACATCGACGTGAACGGTCGCGCCGCCGTCATCCGCCATTACGCGATCTCAAACACGCCGTCGGCTTCCACAGCGAAGCCGAGCGGCAGATTCGCGACGCCTACCGCCGAGCGCGCATGGCGGCCCGCATCGCCGAACACTTGCACCATGAGGTCGGAACAGCCGTTCATCACCGCGGGAATAGGATCGAAATCGGGCGCGACGTTGACGAACCCGTTGAGCTTCACAACGCGCACGACGCGGTCGAGGTCGCCGCCGCACGCGCTGCGCACTTGCGCGAGCAGGTTGAGCCCACAGAGCGCCGCCGCTTCCTGGCCGTCTTCGAGATCAAGATCGCCGCCGAGCTTGCCCTTGATGCCGCCCTTGGCGTCAACGCTGACTTGCCCAGAAATGTGCACGAGCTTTCCCGCCGCGATCACGAAGGGCACGTACGAAGCGACGGGCGCCGGCGGCGTCGGCAAGGTGATCCCAAGTTCGCTCAAGCGCGCGTCGATCCGGCCCATAGGAAGCTCCCCTCAGCGCCTTTTTTGTGCGCCCCCGGGCGCGGCGGATCAAGCGATCCCGCGCCCGGCGACCAGGAAGTCGGCGCGCTCTTGCGGCTTGGTGGCCATGTAGAGCGTATCGCTGGGCAGATAGAGATTGGTCCAATCGCCGGTGCGCACGTCGCCATCGCGCGCCATGCGTGCCTGCATCAGCGTCGCTTCATCGCTCTCGACAAAGAATTTGAGGTCGAAGCAAGCCACCAATTCGGGATCGAGCGCGCCGGCGCCTTCGATGATGATCGGCTTATCGCGCACCACATACCGTGGCTCGGGGCTCACGAAGCCGATCTCCCAATCGTAGGGGTAGTAGAAGCACTGGCCCTCGTTGCGCAGCGCGCGGACGGCGGCCCGGAACTCCTCCCAGCGCGAAAATGGAAAGGGGTAGGCGGGCTCGATGTCGCTCGGCCAATCCTCATGCGGCGCGACGAAGTCATCGACCGCGATGAGACCGAAGCCGAAGGTCTCGACGAGTTGCGCCGAAAGCGTCGACTTACCGGCGAGCGGCAGGCCATCGATCGCGATCATGTCAGCGGAAAGGGGCAGCGTCTCCAGGAGCGCGCTGACTTGATCGAAGGTGAGCCGGTCGGTCATTGCGCTCCGTTCAATCCTCGCTCTCCTCGATTTTCAAGCCGCGTCCAGTTTTTACGGCGTCGCGCCCAAAGCGCGCGCGCGCTTTGGCCATCGCGGCTTCGGCGGCTGCGCGCTTAGGCGTGCGCTCGTCCATGAGGTCGCCTCGGTCGGCGTCGGCGGCGGCCGAGAAATCCGCCAGGCCAACGCCAATCAGCCGGTACGCCACGCGCCCATCTGCGTCCGCGGCGAGGAGCGCGCGCGCAGTCTCGAAGATGCGGGATGCAAGCAGCGTCGGTTCGCCGATCTGGCGGCGGCGGGTGATCGTCTTGAAGCTCGCTTCGCGCAGCTTCAGCGTTAGCGTGCGGCCGGCGATGTCATCTGCGCGGCAACGCATCGCGACTTTTTCGCAGAGCGGCCAGAGCTGATCTTCAAGCGTCGCAATGTCGCGAATGTCCTCGAAGAATGTCGTTTCAGCCGAAACGCTCTTGCGTTCGCCGAGCGGATCGACGCGGCGGTGGTCCTCGGCGATCGAGAGCGCATAGAGCCGCTCGCCCCACTCGCCGAACGCGCGCATCATACGGTCGCGCCCGGCATTGCGAATGTCGCCCACGCTGCGCCAGCCATGCTTGGCGAGCGCCGCGACGCCGGCGGGCCCAACGCCTGGCAACGTGCCGACGGGGCGGGGCGCCAGAAAATCCAACGCGTCCGCCCGCCCGATCACGGCAAAGCCGCGCGGCTTATCGAGGTCGGACGCGGTCTTCGCCAAGAACTTGTTGAACGAAAGCCCGATCGAGACTGTAACCCGCCGCTCAGCTTCGATCGCGTTTTGCAGCCTCACGAGACTTTGCACTGGAGGGCCGCCATGCAGCGCCTCGCAGCCCGTGAGGTCCATGAACGCCTCATCGATCGACAGCGGCTCAACAGCGGGCGTCAGCTCCTGCATCAAGCGGCGGATGATGCGGCCTTCTTCGACGTAAGCGCTCATCCGCCCGCGCACGACGACGGCCTGCGGGCAGAGCTTTAGCGCCTTGAACATTGGCATCGCAGACCGCACGCCAAACGCGCGCGCGATGTAGCAGCACGTGGAAACGACGCCGCGCTTGCCGCCGCCGACAATGACAGGCTTGCCGGCAAGGCTCGGATCGTCACGCTTTTCGATGGTGGCGTAGAACGCGTCGCAATCGAGATGCGCGATCGCGAGCCTCGTGAGTTCGTCATGCGCGAGCGGCAGGTCTTCGCCGCACACGCACGCGCCGTCGGATCGCAGCTCAGCGCAAGCGCGGCAGATGATCATGCGCTCACGCTTCGCCCTCGGCCCAGAGCCACGCTGCGCCCCGCACGCCGGAGGAATCGCCATGCACGTTCTTAACCAGCCGCGTCTTGATCACATCGGAGAACACGTAGGGCGGCAGCTTCGCGAATGTCGCGTCGTAGATCGAGCCGACATTGCTTAGCCCGCCGCCGAGCACGATCACGTCAGGATCGATGAGGTCCATGACAACCGCGAGCGCGCGCGCCAGCCGGTCCGCGTGCAGGTCCATGCACTCAAGCGCCTTCGGATCACCTGCTGCTGCGGCCGCGACGATTTCCTCGCCGCGCATCTTTCGGCCCATCACGTCCGAGCCCCAGCGCGCCAGCCCGGAGCCGGAGAGCCACGTCTCTAAGCAGAGCGGGCGCCCGCACCAGCACTTCACGGACTTGCTCTCTTCGGCGTTCGGCCAGGGCAAAGGAATGTGCCCCCACTCGCCGCCAATGCCGTTGACGCCCTCGATCAAGCGCCCGTCCACGACAACGCCGCCGCCGCAGCCGGTGCCGAGGATCACCCCGAACACGACCGTCGCGCCCGCGCCCGCGCCGTCGGTCGCTTCCGAGAGCGCAAAGCAATTGGCGTCGTTCGCGACCCGAATTGGGCGGCCAAGTGCCGCCTTCAGGTCCTCGAAGAACGGCTGATCGTTGAGCCAGACCGAGTTCGAGTTCCGCACGCGTCCGGTGGCCGGGGAGAGCGAGCCGGGCATCCCAACGCCCACGGGCCGGCCTTGTGAACCTGTTTCCGCTTCAACCGTCGCGACCAGACTGGCCACGGCGTCGATCGCCGCGCGATACTCCCCAGGGTTGGCCACGCGCGCCCGCGTCATGACTTCGCCACGGGAATCGAGCACCACCGCTTCGATCTTGGTGCCGCCGAAATCCACGCCGATTCGCATGCTTTTGCCTCAGTCGGCCGGATTCAGCGGTGAAATCGTTGACGTCCGGCAAGGTATGTGGAGCGGTCTAGAAGACTTAATTAAGCCCTCAGGCGGTATGAAGCCTAAGGGCGTCCCGCGGCTCAAGGCCGTTCGCCAAGCTGTGGGACAGGATCGGGCGTGATGGCCAAAACCGTTCTCATCGTTGAAGACAACGAGCTGAACATGCGGCTGTTCAACGATCTGTTGGAGGCCTTCGGCTACCGTACGGTCAAGACGCGCGATGGGCGCCAGGCGTTGCCGCTGGCCCGTCAGCACAAGCCAGACCTCATCATCATGGACATCCAACTGCCGGAGATATCCGGGCTCGATGTCACCAAGCTGCTGAAAGACGACGCGGAGCTAAAGGCGATCCCAGTGGTCGCGGTCACCGCGTTCGCGATGCGGGGCGACGAGCAGAAGATCCGCGCCGGCGGCTGTGACGCGTACCTCTCCAAGCCCATTTCCGTGACCACCTTCCTCGACACGGTTCGAAGGTTTATCGGCTGATGACTGCACGCGTCCTCGTCGTTGACGACATCGAAGCGAATGTCCGTCTCCTGCAAGCCAAGCTGCAGCACGAGTATTATGACGTCATCACCGCGACGCGCGGTGAAGAGGCGGTTCAGAGGGCGCGCCGCGAACAGCCCGACATCGTGCTGCTCGATGTGATGATGCCGGGCATGGACGGGTTTGAAACCTGCCGCCGCCTCAAGTCCGATCCCGAGACGCGCCACATCCCGGTGGTGATGGTCACCGCGCTCGATGGGCGCGATGACCGCGTGCGCGGCCTCCAAGCCGGCGCCGAAGACTTTCTGACCAAGCCGATCGACGACATGCAGCTGATGGCGCGCGTCAAAAGCCTCGTGCGGCTGAAGATCGTGACCGACGAGCTGCGCGCGCGCGAAGCCAACGGCATGCGCCTTGGCGTGATCGGCGAAGATTTGCGCCCCGATCCCGTCGAGCAGCACCGCGTGATTTCAGGCCAGGTGCTGGTGGTTGACGACAACGCCCGCCAGGCCGCGCGCATCAAAGCCGCGCTCGGCGTCGAGCATCGCGTTACGCTGCTTGGCGAAGCCGACGGCGGCGCCTCGCCGGAGTTGGTTGTCGTTGCGCTATCAGCTGGCGGGTTCGACGGCTGCAAGGTCATCGCCAAGATGCGCTCGTCGGAAACGACGCGGCACTTGCCGATCCTCGCCATCATGGACGCTGAGCAGCCCGACCGCGCCTTGCGCGCGCTTGAGCTTGGCGCCCACGACATCATTCCGCGCCCGCTCGATGAAGACGAACTCGTCGCACGCGCCCGCACACTGATGCGCCGCAAGCGCTACGTCGATGCGCTGCGCGCGCGCCTCGATCAGAGCCTTGAGCTTGCGGTGACGGACCAACTCACGGGTCTCTACAACCGCCGCTTCCTGTACGCGCAGCTTCAGCCGCTCGTGCAGCGCGCAGCCTGCGGCGGCGAAGCCGTTTCGGTGATGCTGATCGACCTCGATCACTTCAAGCAGATCAACGACAGCTACGGCCACGATATCGGCGATGGCGTGCTGCGTGAGTTTTCCGCGCGTCTCGCCTCGAACACCCGGCCCGTCGATTACGCATGCCGGATGGGCGGCGAGGAATTCGTCGTGATCATGCCGAACACGCCCGGCGACACCGCGTGCCTCGCGGCCGAACGTCTGCGGCGCCACGTCGCCGCCGCGCCCTTCATCGTCGGCGGTCAAGCCGGCCATCTCGAAGTCACGGTGAGCCTCGGCGTCGTGCAGACCGAAGGCATGGACGAAACCGCTGAGACGCTTTTGAAGCGCGCCGACGAAGCGCTCTACGAAGCCAAGCGCGCAGGGCGCAATCGCGTCGTCGGCCGCGCGTCTAGCCAGGCCGCCTAGGCGCCGTTCGTCGCAATCCGCTTGAGTGCATAGTCCAACGGCGCGACCGCTCATGGCGGAGGCCCCGCATGCGCCGAATACTTCTTGCTCTCGCCGCACTTGCCCTCGCTGCGCCGGCGTTCGCGCAAACACCGCCGCGACCGCCAACATGCGAAGCGTCAGAACATCGCGCGTTCGATTTCTGGATCGGCGAATGGGATGTGTTCGTCACTGGCGGCGAGCAGCTCGCGGGCCGCTCGACGATCGCAAGCGAAGACCGAGGTTGCGTCATCACCGAGCACTATGAGAGCACACGCGCGCCATTCACCGGGCGCAGCCTCAACATGTACGATCGCGCCGAGCGCCAATGGGTGCAGGTGTGGATGGACTCGCAGGGCGACATCACGCGCTTTGCCGGCGCGGCGACGCCAACTGGCATGCAACTCACCGCGCCCAATGACGTCTCGCCCAGTGCGCAGACACCGCACTTCACGCGGATGACGTTCACACGGAACGCTGACGGCACGGTGCGCCAACATGGCGAAGCCTCGCCGGACGGCGAGGCTTGGACAACGACCTACGATTTTACATATCGGCCGCGGCGCTAGGGCCGCGCGCGAAGGCTACTTAATCTTGCCTTCGGTGAACTCGACGTGCTTGCGCGCGATCGGATCGTACTTCTTGAACTTGAGCTTCTCGGTCTTGGTGCGCGGGTTCTTCTTGGTGACATAGAAGAAGCCGGTGTCGGCCGACGAGTTCAGGCGGATCTTGATGGTGGTCGGTTTCGCCATGACGGGCCCCGGAAATGGAAGGCGCGGAAAATAGCGGCGCGGCCCCCCAAGTCAAGGCGGGCCACTGAGCGATGTTGACGTTACGGAAGGCTAGCGCAGCTCTGGCCGGAGCTTCGCCCCCCGCTGCCAGCGCAGAAATTGCGGTTCTGGCGTCTCGCCGTCGAGCCGCTTCTTGACCTCGCCGATCACGAACCGGGTCACGCTCGGCAGGTCGAGGGCCTGGGCTTCCTCGAACTCGAACCATTTGATGTGCAACAGCTCGTCGTTTTCGAGCCGTGGTTTGTCGTCGAGCAGGATCTCCTCGGCCTCGGCGAAGAAGAACCGCGCGTCGAAGCGGCGGGCCCGGTGTGGCGGCGTGATGGCGCGGCAGATGAAGGCGAACTTCGCCAGCTCCGGCGCGGCGTGGTGCTTGC
>CAZXNY010000072.1:0-10406 GCA_964642205.1 uncultured Caulobacteraceae bacterium | reverse complement strand
CGGCCTGCGGTACGACTTCTACACGTCGGACGATACGCCGCGTCTGAACCCGTACTTCCTCGCGCGTACGGGCTTTGCCAACACGGAAACCTATGACGGTCGCGACGTGCTGATGCCGCGCTTCTCGTTCAACTACACGCCCGACAGCTGGTACTCGGTTTCGGGCGGCATCGGCCTCGTGTCGGGCGGCGCACCGGACGTGTTCCTCTCGAACTCGTTCTCCAACACCGGCGTGCTGACGGCGGGCGTCGATATCCGCCGCACCGGCCCGGCGACCTGCGTCGAGAACAACTCGAGCACCGCGCTTTCAGCGGCGCAGTGCGCCGTGCTTCTCAACGTCAATCGGGCCGATCCGAACCTCTTCTACAACATCCCCTCGGGCACGGTGCTCGGCTCGCCCTTCAGCGCGCAGACGCTCGTCACGAGCGCCGATCCGCTGAACCCGGCGAACGCCGGCAGCGCGCTCGCGAACGGCCAGGCGGTCAACGCCCTGCACCCGGACTTCGAGATTCCCGCGGATTGGAAGGCCAACGTTGCGTTCAACGCCGATCTCTTCGGCCTAGAATGGGGCCTGCACTTCGTGGCGACGCGCTCGCACAATTCGGTGGCGTTCACCGATACGCGCGCGCGCCTTCTCGTGGTCCCGACTCCGACGTTGGCTGACGCCGCCGCCGGCGTGGTCGCCGGCCAGCAACGCACGCCGGACGGGCGTCTGCGGTACGACGGCCTGACGATGTCGACCGCCGATCGCAACCTGCGCGGCATGGGGGTGACGTCTGCAATCAGCGCAAACCGCGACATCGTTGCGTACAACCCCGATGAGACCAGCTGGTCGCTGACGACGGCTGTCTCCGTCGGTCAGCAATACGACAACGGCATCAGCTTCCAGTTCGCGTACGCGCGCCAGGAAGGTGAAGACTACGGCGGCTACGCGCAGTTCGGCACAACGGCGAGCGGCTTCTACGGCGAGCAATACACGGACTTCGATCCGAACCGCTCGACGCTCGGCCGCTCGAACGGCGAAATCCAAGACTCGTTCAAGCTCGATCTCGGCTGGCGCGGGGAGGTGTTCGGCGAACTCGAAACACGCTTCACGCTGTTCGCGGAGCACCGGACTGGCCGCGCCATCAACTTCCTGATGGTGCAGCCCGGCGGCACTGGCCGTTCGAGCATCTTCGGCGTCAACCGGTCGGACAACCTGCTGTACGTGCCGGATCTCAGCACCTGCACGGGCGCCAACCTGGCGTGCGGCCTCGTCACGTTCGACAGCCAAGCCACGCGCAACGCCTTCGTCGATCTCGTGAACCGCTACGATCTCGGCCAGGGCATCGTTGAGAAGGGCGCGGCGAACAACCCGGACATCACCCAGGTTGACCTGCAGCTCAGCCAAGAGCTGCCGGGCCTCTACCCGAACCACCGCGCGCGCTTGCAGTTCGATATCTCGAACGTCCTCAACCTGCTCAACGACGAGTGGGGCATTGTTGAGGAGTTCAGCGACAGCCGCGCCAACGGTCGCGTGATCGATGTCGCATGCGCGGACAGTGCGGGCGTCGCGGTCGCGACGACCAGCATCGTCTGCAACCGCTATCGCTACTCGAACTTCAACGGCACGGTTTGGAACTCGCCGCAGGTCAACACGAACGAATCCCGCTGGGTCGTTCAGGTCGGCCTCCGCTACGAGTTCTAAGCTCGGGCGCATCTAAAACGGGACGGGGCGGCCTTCGCGGGCCGCCCCGTTTCATTTGGGGCGTTCGTTGTGACGCACGGCCGCGCGCGCTACATGAGCGGCATGGCCGAGACCATCCACTTGCCCCCCGAATGGGCGCCGCACCGCGCGATCTGGACGGCCTGGCCGTTCGACGAGGCCGAGTGGGGCGGTGACGTCGGCCCGGCCCGCAACGAGATCGCGGCGATGATCCACGCGCTTGCCGCGTATGACGGCGACCGCGTGCGCGTGCTCGCGCGCGCCGGCGCGCCATTCGAAAGCGCCGAGGCCGCCGTCGGCGATTGCGCCGAGGTCATCGAGGCCATCTACGGCGACAGTTGGCTGCGCGACACGGGTCCGATTTTCGTCAAGCGCGCCGGCGCGCGCGCGGCTGTGGGCTTTGAGGTCAACGGCTGGGGCGGCAAATACGTGATGGACGGCGACGAGCAGGTCGCCGCGCAAGTCGCTGGCTGGGCCGATGCGCCGCTTGCGCGCGCACCGTTCGTGCTCGAAGGCGGCGCGATCGACGGCGATGGTGAAGGCACGGTGCTGACAACGCGCCAGTGCCTGCTCAACGCCAACCGCAACGGCTGGGACGAAGCCGGCGCCGGGCGCGCGCTCGGCGAAGCGCTCGGCGTGCGCAAGATCATCTGGCTCGATCAGGGCCTAGCGAACGATCACACGGACGGACACGTCGACAACATCGCGCGCTTCATCGCGCCCGGCCGCGTTGTCTGTATGGCGCCGGGCAAGAACGATCCCAACGCGGAAGCGCTCGATGCGATCGCGCGCACGCTTGAGGCGGCGCGTGACGCGGAAGGCCGCAAGCTCGACGTAATTCGCATCCCGAGCCCGGGCCGTGTGCTCAACGCGGACGGCGACGCGACGCCCGCTTCGCACATGAACTTTATCATCGGCAATCGCGCCGTCGTCGTGCCGATCTATTCGGACACGGGCGATGACGCTGTGAACGCGCTCGCGCCACTCTTTCCGGATCGCCGGGTTGTTGGTTTGTCGGCGCACGCTGTGCTGGCCGGTGGCGGCGCGTTTCATTGCATCACCCAGCAGGAGCCCGCGTAATGGCCGCGCCGCTCCACTTCTGGTTCGAGTTCGCATCGACCTACTCGTATCCGGCGGCCATGCGCATCGAGTCCGAGGCGCGCGCACGCGGCGTGCACGTCGAGTGGCGCCCGTTCTTGCTAGGTCCGATCTTCAACGATCAGGGCCTGCCGGATTCGCCCTTCAACATCTACGAGGCCAAGGGCGCGTATATGTGGCGCGACATGGAGCGGATTTGCGGGCTGCTCGATCTCCCGTTCCAACGGCCCGATCCATTTCCGCAAAACGGACTGCTCGGCGCACGCGTCGCGACCGCGCTCCCGGACGCACAGCGTCCGGCGTTCGTGCGCGCGCTCTATACGGCCGAGTTCGGGCGCGGCGAGCAGATCAGCGATCCGGCAGTGGTGCGCGCCGCGCTCCAAGAAGCGGGCGCAGCGCCGGACATGACACTCGCGGCTGCGCAGTCTGCGCCCGTCAAAGAGAAGTTGCGCGAGGCGACCGAGCAGGCGCGCGCGTTTGGCATTTTCGGCGCGCCGAGCTGCACCGTGCGTGGAGAGCTGTTCTGGGGGAACGATCGTTTGGAAGATGCGCTGGATTGGGCGGTGAAGACGTGACGCGCACGCTCACTGTCGCCGCGATGCAGGCCGCGTTCGGCGAAGATATGGACGCGAACATCGCCAAGGTCGCTGCGCTTACGCGCGCGGCGAAGGCTAAGGGCGCGGATGTCGTGCTGCCGCCGGAGTTGTTTCAAGGGCCGTATTTCTGCACGTCCCAAGAGGAGCGCTGGTTTGCAGGCGCGTATCCGGCCGCAACGCATCCGTGCGTCACCGCGCTCGCGCCGCTCGCCAAGGAGCTTGGAATTGTTATCCCGGTGTCGATCTTCGAGCGTGATGGCCCGCACTACTACAACAGCGTCGTGATCGTGGATGCCGATGGCGCGCAGCTTGGCGTTTATCGCAAGACGCACATTCCCGACGGCCCCGGCTATCAGGAAAAATACTATTTCCGGCCCGGCGATACTGGCTTCAAAGCGTGGGACGTAAAGCCCAACGCACGCATCGGCGTGGGCATCTGCTGGGATCAATGGTTTCCGGAAAGCGCGCGCTTTATGGCCCTGCGCGGGGCGGAGGTCTTGTTTTATCCGACCGCAATCGGCTCGGAGCCATACGACGCCGATCTCGATACGCGCGATCTGTGGCGGCGCGCTATGCAAGGTCACGCCGTCTCAAACGCTATGCCGGTTGTTGCGTCGAACCGGATCGGCACAGAAGCGAGCGGGCAGACGTATTACGGCTCTTCGTTCATTGCCGACGAGACTGGCGCGCTGGTTGCTGAACTCGGGCGGAACGAAGAAGGCGTCATCACACACACGTTCGATCTCGATGCGCTCGATCGCCGCCGCGCGGTGTGGGGCTTCTTCCGGGATCGGCGCCCGGAGCTTTATCGATAGGGGACAAACATGCGTGCATTGTTCTTGGCGGTAACGGTGCTTGCTGCTGCGTGTGGCCAGTCGGCGGCGCAGGGCGGCAAGTCAGCGGAGGCCGCGCCGGTCGGGACAGCGGCCACCGCCGCGGAGTTCAGCCCATCAAGCGCGCTCGTTGACGCAATTCTTGCGGCCGTCCCCGCCGCGCCGGGCGCCATCGATCCAACAAGCATTCAAGCGCGTGTCACGCAGGTCACGTGGCGCGCGCGCCCGGAAGGCACGCTGGCCGCACAAGGCATGCTCGGGAACGTTGAGGCGCAGGTGATGCGCACGCCGCCGAGTTTCGCTTTGATGTGGAACGCCACGGGCGAGCCGGTTCCGTACGACGTGCCGGCTGAACTGCGCGCGCGCGGCGCCACTGTGACGATGATTGGCTGTATGCCGCTCGGGACTGGCGAGAACGATGCGCACTACGCGGTCGTCGCCCAGGGCCACGCGCCGTTCGCGCTGAACATCTACACCCGCGAAGCGCCGACGGCGAACGCCAACTCGTCCTACAACGTCACCGTCAACCTCACCGGCCGCATGCCGACGCGCGCCAGCCTCGGCACAGACTACGCCGCGACCTGCTAGAGGCCCTTGGGCGGCGCAAAGCCGAACGCTTCGTCGAGCGCGTCCGCGTAGTCCATCGCGCGCTCTTCGCCATTCCACTGGCCGATCACTTGCACGCCGATCGGCAGGCCGCCCGCCGTGCGTCCAGCTGGCGCTGCGAGCGCAGGCGGATGCAGCGACGTCGCGAGCGAGATCCACTGCAGCACGGACGCGTAGGAGATCACACGGTCGTCGCATTGCAGCGTGCGTTCGCCCATCGCGCCTTCCTGTGTGTGCGGGAACGCTGGGACAGGCGTCACCGGCGCGAGGATCGCGTCCCAGCCATCGTCGAAGAACGACTTGAGCTGCGCTTTGAAGACATTGCGCGCCTTCGAGGCCGAATCCATCGCCGGATTGCCGAAATCGTTGCTCAAGACGAGATTCAGGAGCGTGAGATACGCCGTCATCATCTCGCGCTTATCGATCGGCGGCGCTGCGGCGCGCACATCCGCGCCCTGGCGCTTCAACACATCCGCCGCGCGCACGACAGCCGCCCGCGCTTCGCTACCAAGCTCGAACGCAGGTTCATCGACCCAAACTGCAACCTTTCGGCCCTTGATGCTTTGAGCGGGCGCAGCGGGCTTCCCAGCGAGCACGCTCCACAGCAGGCGCAGATCGCCAGGCGTGCGCGCCATCGGGCCCATCACCCCGAGATCGACTTCACCGCGAATCCCTGGCGGCGGCGGCACGTGACCGGCGGACGAGAGCACGCCCCATGTCGGCTTCAGCGCATAGACGCCGCAGAAATGCGCCGGCACGCGCAGCGAGCCGCCGATGTCCGAACCGATCTCCAACGGAGAAATGCCGCTTGCCAACGCAGCAGCCGAGCCGCCTGAAGAGCCGCCGGGCACGCGCGTCACGTCGTGCGGATTGTTCGTGGTGCCGTAGACCGCGTTGAAGCTTTGCCAATCGGCAAGCATGATCGGCACATTGGTCTTGCCCCAAACGACGGCGCCGGCGCTGCGCGCGTTGGCGACCATTTGCGCGTCCTCGCATTTGGGTTCGCGGTGCGCCCATTCCGGATTGCCGCACACGGCGGGCAGGCCATCGACGTCGAATCCGTCCTTCACGGTCATAGGCAAGCCAGCGAGCGCGCCGAGCGGTGCGCCTCTTGCGCGTGCATCGTCTATCGCCTGCGCCTCGCGTTGCGCGCGCTCGACATCCTTGGCAACGACGATGTTCAATTTTTCATGCAACGCATCGTTGCGCTTGGTGTGCGCCGCGAGGAGCTCGCGTGCCGAGACACGCTTGGCCGCGAGATCACTCAGCATCTCTTGCGCGGAGCGATAGGTTAGGTCGGTCATCGCATGTCTCCCGGGATCGTTGTCGTTGTACGCGGGGCGCGCCCGCGCTTCTTGATCAGGATTGCGTCAGCAGGCCGGCGGCTTCGTCCCGCACGCGGCCATCGCCCCAGGCAAGCGCACCCATTCGCGTCTCGCGTATGAGAAAGTCGCGGCGCTTCCAGATCGGCGCGCCGGACCAATCGCTCAGCCCGCCGCCGGCGCCTTCGAGCACCGGGGCGAGCGCGCCCACGTCCCACGGCGCAAGCCCGCTTTCGATCACGCAATCGAGCGTGCCGAGCGCGACCATCGCGTAGGCGTAGCAATCGCAGCCATAGCGCGTCAGCCGTGCGCGCTCACGCACGGCGTTGAACCCGGTGCTCTCGACGCCTTGGAAGAGGTTTGCGTCAGTGGTCGCTAGTTTTGCTTCGCTGAGCGTGGCGCACGCATTCGCGCGCAGCGCACGCACGCCATCACGCGTCACGAGATCGGCGCCGCGCTCGATGTCGCCAAGCCAGCCGCGAAATCGTTCGCCAACATAGGGCTGATCGATCACGCCGAGCACCGGCGCGCCATCCTTGTAGAGTCCGATCAGCACGCCCCAGAGTGGGAGACCCGAAATAAACGCGCGCGTGCCGTCGATCGGATCGAGCACCCAGGTGTAGCCGTCGCGGCTCTCAAGCGGGTCGAACTCTTCGCCGAGTACGCCATGTGTCGGGTAATGCTTTGCGATGAGGGCGCGGATCGCGGCTTCGGCGCCCTTGTCGGCCTCCGTCACGGGATCGTAGCCGCGCCCGCTCTTGGCGCCTTTGTCCTCCACGGCGTGCGCGGCGCGAAAGTGCGGAAGGATTGCGGCGCGGGCCGCATCGGCCAGTTCGTCAGCAAAATCGCGCAGCTCAAGAACGCTCATGCGTCCGGGCTAGCACGCAAAAAGAAAGGCCGCCAGCGACGGCGGCCTCTCTCCCCCAATGCCCCGGCGCGCGCTGTTAGGCGGCGTCGGTCGACTCGTCTTGAAGCGCTTTCGCGAGGTCCAGGAGCCGGCGGCGCGGACGCTCGCCCAGCTTGTAATAGGCCCGGATCAGCTCAAGCGTTTCTTTCTGGCTGAGCACGTCGGCCGCGATGAGATCGCGATCGTTGGCCGGGGCGCCGAGCGCCGGCGGCTGTGCAGCGTGCTGCAGGCCTTCAAAGAAGTAGTTCACCGGCACGTTGAGCGCGACGCTGAGCTCGTAAAGACGGCTCGCGGTCACGCGGTTGGCACCGCATTCATACTTTTGGATCTGCTGGAAGCGGATCCCGATGGACTCAGCAAGCTGCTGCTGCGTGAGCCCCAAAAGCCGGCGCCGGCGGCGAAGCCGCTTGCCGACATGAAGGTCGATCGAATTCGCCATGTTGACGCCCTGTCTCTCCATCGCCGAGCCCCCCGGGACCGGCGTTTTTGTGCGACAGGGGAGTTGCACGGCTCGTGCCGCACGGCGGCGGCGAAATCGGGCGCAAAATCACGGGTTTCAGGACGGGAACACGCAAGAGACACGCCTAAATCGCGAGGAACGTCGCGAAATGGCGCAGCGATTTTGGTTAATGCGCTTTCGCTATTGCCGCGCCATTTCGACCGCGCCAGCGCTTTCGTGGTCCAGCTGCTGATCCGGGTTCATCGTGATCGTGACTTTGCGCAGGAAGCCCGTGAACGCGAACGGCGCCCTATAGTGTGAGACGGGGCTGCCGCGATCGCAGCCGATGTCGAGGCCGCTCCATGAGATCAACGTTAGGAAGCCGTTTTCCATGTTCGCCTCGCCAATCGGCGCGCCATCGAGCAGGAGCGTCGCGGTGCGGTCGCCGGATGCTTGGCGCATCTTCATCGCAAGCACATGGTCGCCGGCAGGGCAGGCGGTGTCGCTGCGCGCGATCTGATGCTTGCCGCCGATGTTGAGGTCGAAGGCGAGCTTGCCGTTCTCGATATAGAGTGAATAGCCAGACGTTGCGTCGCCATGCGCGATCAGCACGCCGCTGTCGCCGCCATTGAGCTTAACGTCCGCCGCGATGAGATAGTCGCGCCCGCGTACGTCTGGCGCGGCGTCCGTCGGGATGTGCCCAACGCCGCGGTGAAACACGAATTTCCGCCGGTGGTGCCCGCGCGCCGCGTTCTCGGCGAAGCGGGGGCCGAAGCGGTCATCAAGCGGCAGAACGTTGCAACGCTCGGCGATCGCCCACCATTCTGCGATCATCGCATCAAGGCGCACCTTCTCCTTCGCTGCGAGGTCGTTGGTTTCCGAGAAATCGCGATCGAGATGGTAAAGCTCCCACTGATCCTTCTCGAAGTCGCTGCCGGGTGGATGGAACGCGACGGCCTTCCAGCCATCCTTCCAGAGCCCGCGATGGCCGAACATCTCAAAGTACTGTGCGCGTGATCGCGCCGGCGCGTTCGCGTTCGCAAGCGTTGCCGCGAAGCTCTCGCCCTCCATCGGCATTTGCTTCAGGCCATTCACCGTTTCAGGCGGCGCAACGCCGATGATCTCTAGCAAAGTCGGCGTCAGGTCGCTTGCATGGCAGAAGTGAGGGCGGACCTCGCCCTTCGCCTTGATGCCTTTGCCCCAAGCCATCACAAGCGGATCGCGGATGCCGCCGCCATGCGTGTTTTGCTTGTATCGCTTGAGCGGCGTGTTCGACGCCATCGCCCAGCCATGTGGGAAGTTCGAGTGCGTGTCCGGCCCGCCAATGTCGTCGAGGCGGCGGAGCTTTTCTTCGAGCGGCTCGCCTTTGAAATTGAACGGGCCCATCGCGTTGACGAAGCCGTTCGGTCCGCCTTCCTGTGAAGCGCCATTGTCGCTCATCACAATCACGAGCGTGTTGTCGGCAACGCCCGCCGTTTCGAGAAACGCGACAAGGCGCGCGAGGTGCTGATCGGCATGGTCCAGCATCGCCGCGAACGCACTTTGCAGACGCGTCATCACGCGGCGCTCGTCATCGCTATGCTCGCTCCACGCTTTCACCATGTCGTTGCGCGCGGGCAGCTGCGTATCCGCAGGCACAAGGCCAAGCTCGATCTGGCGCTTCAGGCGCTTCTCGCGCTCAACGTCCCAGCCATGCGCGAACAGCGCGTCGTAGCTCTTGATGAGATCGGCGGGCGCTTGGTGTGGGGCGTGGCACGCGCCGAGCGCGACCCAGGTGAGCCAAGGTTGATCCGGTTTGTCCGCGATGTGCTCGGCAATGAATTGAATCGCGTGATCGACGAGATCGCTGGTGAGGTGATAGCCGCTCTCGAACGTGCCGGGCACGGCCGCATGCGAATTATCGCTCACCAACTCCGGTGCGTACTGATCCGTCTCCGCGTCCATAAAGCCGTAAAAGCGATCGAACCCGCGTCCGAGCGGCCATCCATCGAACGGCCCCGTTGGGCCGGTCTCGGTGAGCGGCGTCACGTGCCACTTGCCGAGCATGTAGTTCTTATAGCCGTGCGGGCGCAGCATTTCCGCGAGCGTGCCGGCCTCGCGCGTGATCTTGCCGCGATAGCCGGGATAGCCACTGTCGAAATTCGCGAGGCAGCCCATGCCGACGCTGTGATGATTGCGCCCCGTCAGCAGCGCGGCGCGCGTCGTCGAGCACATCGCGGTTGTGTGAAAGCCGCTGTAGCGAAGCCCGCGCGCGGCGAGCGCATCGATCGTCGGCGTGCGGATCGAGGAGCCGTAGCAGCCGAAATCCGAGAAGCCGACATCGTCGAACAGCACGACAAGAATATTCGGCGCGCCCGCTGGCGCCTTGGTGGGCTCGGGCCAATAGGGCTGCGAGTCCGCGATCGTCCGCCCGATCTTGCCCTTAAACGCGTCCGCCATCGTTTCCGTCCCAATTTCTTGGAACGAGATACGCGCGCGGCGGCGCTTCATGCAAGTATTGGCATTGTGAGCGCCAAAAGGCGCCGCGCGTGTTAAACGGCTTGCTTGGCGCGGCGCTTCCGCTCGTTCGGATCGAGCCACATCTTCCGCAGCCGGATCGCGAGCGGCGTCACTTCGACGAGTTCATCGTCATCGATCCACGCCACGGCCTGCTCCAGCGTCAGACGGCGCGGGGGCGTGAGGCGGATCGCTTCGTCCTTGCCGCTTGCGCGCACGTTGGTGAGCTTCTTGCCCTTCATCGGGTTCACGTCGAGGTCGTCCGACTTCGCGTTCTCGCCGATGATCATGCCTTCGTAGACGTCCTCGCCATCGGCGATGAACATCTGGCCGCGCTCCTCGAGGTTCCAGAGCGCATAGGCGCTCGATTGGCCAGCGTCGTTCGAGATCAGCGCGCCGCGCAG
>CAZXNY010000071.1:0-10412 GCA_964642205.1 uncultured Caulobacteraceae bacterium | reverse complement strand
GGTCGCGGAGTTTGAGGCCGTCACGCAGGGCCTCGCCAAGCGCTATCCGGCGCACGCCTAGATTGCGGGCGCGTCCTGTTGCGCAAACAGCGCTTGGAGACGTGCGGCTTCGCGGCGGTTGAGGTCGTCTGCGCTTGAGCGCGGCGCGGTCGCGCGGACGGCCGGTTGCGGCGCGATCGCGGCCGAGATCGGCGTGAGACGCGGCGCGGCGCGCACTGGCGCGGTGACGGGAAGCGCGATCGGAACTGCGTGCGGCTCGGTGTTGGCTTCCTCGCGCTGCGCGGGCGCCAACGTAAGCTGTGGCGCGGCAGCGGGTTGCCGCCCGTAGCGCGGCTCGGAAACCGGCGCTTCGGTCGGCGTCATATCGAGTGGCGTGGTGGCGAGCGCATCCTCGAAGCTGATGGCTTCGGCAGACGCGGCCGGCGCTGACAGTGGTTCAGCGTAGGCCGACGCCGCGAGCGTCTGCGCGGGGTTTGGCGCGGTGAGGAACGAGCCCGCGAGCATCACGGCGGCGGCGACGACGCCGCTGAGCGCCGCGCGCCCGCGCCACTGCACCTTGCGTGAGGGCGGCGGCGCGCCGAACACCCACTTCTCTTCCGCGAACGGATCGGCCTTGGCGACAGCGGCAAGCTCGATGATTGGCGCGCCCGGTGTGCTCTCAATCGGCCGCTCGGGCTCGTCGCGCGCCACATAGTCGTCTGCGCCATGCGCGGCGCGCATCTGCATGTAGCAAGACGCAAAATCGGCGGCGGGGCGGCGCTTGCGCGCCGTGCGGCGCATTACGGCGTTGATGAGGAGATCGACGGAGACGTGCTCTGGATCGCCGTCCCACCGCGCCATGTCGATGTTTGCGGCGCGGCCCCAGGGATGCGCAGCGCCCGTGAAATTCGCGACGATGACTTTGCCCGAACGCGCGGCAAGCTGCGCGGCATCGTGGAAGAGGCCTGATTCCGCGGACTCTTTCGTCCACACCAGAAGCGCTGCGTTGCACGCGTCGAGCGCGCGTTGGCCAGCGGAAGCGCCTTCAACGGAAAAGCCCGCGATCTCGAGTTCTTCGGCCAGAACGACGGCGCGCTTCGCATCCGCGTGCACGCACAACAACAGCACGTCCGCCATGACGGCCCCCGAATGTTCGAACTTGGGGTTCGGGCTCGCGAGGCCATCCGCCTCCCAAGCGGGCTTAATGGCGCTGCGCTAGGAATGTTCCGTACAGGCGAATTTCTTTTTCGTCACACACGCAAAAAAGCCGGCCTCTCCCGGGCAAAGGAGAGGCCGGCCCACGCAGCTTCCACGGCTCTTAGGAAACGTGCGGATTGCGGGTTTTAGGCAAAATGCGCGGGATCAGCATCGGCACCTGGCGGCGATACACCCGGTAGCGTTCGCCAAGCTCGTTCATGAGGTCACGCTCTTCGAACCAGATGCCAACGAGGATGTAGCCCGTGGTCATCACGGCGAAGAAGAGATGCCCAACGCTCATGTGGGGCGCGGCCCAAAACGCGATGATGAAGCCGGCGTAGAGCGGGTGGCGGATCCACTTGTAGAACAGCGGCGTCACGAACTGCGCGTCGCCCTGCTTGATGTTCATGATGCGCGCAAAGCCTTGGTGCAGCCCGAACAAATGGAAGTGGCTGATCAGAAACGTCGACGCGAGCAGGAGGCCCCAACCAGCCCACGAGGCCGCGCTGATAAGCGCGGCCAAGCTGGGATCGTCGATGGACCAGACGAGCTCTGGCAGTGGGCGCCATTGCCAGCACACAAGTGCAAGGCAGATGGACGCGGCCAGAACGAACGTGCTGCGCTCGGCTTCGGGCGGCACGATCTTCGTCCACCACTTCTTGAAGCCAGGGCGCGCCATGATCGTGTGCTGCGCGGCGAACAAGCCAAGCAACGCGCCATTGATCAGCAGCGAAGGAATGAGCGGCCCCTCGAAGCCGGAATCGATCGTCTTCCAGACGAACAGGTTTTCAACGAACAGGATCGCGTAAACGAACACTGCCAGGAAGAACGCATACACGCATGCGCTATAGATCGCTGAGAGAACGCCTCTCATCGTGGTCTCCAATTCAATTGTAGGCTTGGTGCGCCGGGCGGCGCCGGCCGGTTAGTTGTTCGCGGTGAGCGGATCGATGATCTGCGGCACCTCGGTGATCGACTTCACCGGAATGCCACTGAGCTCGGAGTGCTGGCGTACGGCGTCTTCGTTTTCAGCGAGATAGACGCAGAACGTTTGATCGCCGGCGACGTAGCTGTGTTGCCACTGCACGGTTCCGTTCAGCTTATCGATCGCGCTGTTCGAGGCGCGCGCTGCGCCGCAAAGCTCGGTGATCGACATGCCTCCGATGCCCGGGATGTCCCGGACGATGATGTAACGCTTCATGGCCATAGCGGCGGCTCCAAATACGAAAACACTCTCTGGCGCGGTTAATGGCAGCGTGACCCAGCTTGGGGAAGCTAAATATTCTTGCTATGACTAAAGGTAGCCTTTAGTTTCGTGACCGTGGTCGCACCGTCTCATCTAAAGTCGTTCCAGGCGCTCGAACTCGCCGTACGCACAGGCTCCCTCAAGGCAGCGGCCGACGTGCTGGCGATTACGCCGGCGGCGGTCGGCCAGCGCGTGAAGACGCTGGAAGACTATCTCGGCATGGACCTGCTGATGCGGGGGCGCTCGGGCTTGGCGCCGACGCCAGCGCTCGCGGCGGCGCTGCCAGCGCTAACCGCTGCGTTCCGTGAACTGGCGGCGGCGGCCGACACGCTCGATCTCAATCGCGGCCAGGAAATTCACATAGCTGCGGTTGCCGACTTCGACGAGCTTTGGCTCGCGGCGCGTTTGCCCGCATTCAAGCAGCTGCATCCAAACGTGAGCTTCTGCGTGAATGGCGCTGGCGACGTGCCGTTTCGCCTGGGGCCGCCCGATTGTGAGATCGTTTTCGCCGCGCCGCGCGAGGACAGTGCAACCGAATTGTTGTTTGGCGATTACGTTCTGCCGATGTGCTCGCCGGAAAATGACGCGCGCACGGCTGTGCGCCCCAAGCGCGACCGTCTCGAAGGCTTCCCGCTCTTGCATCTCGACTTCTACAAAGACGACCCGGCTGCGCTGAATTGGCCGGGCTGGATCGCGGCGAACAAGATGCGCCGCACCGCGCCAGAGCGCGGCATCCGCTATCAGCGCATCACCCGCGTGCTCGACGCCGTGCGCGCCGATGCCGGCGTCACGATCTGCGGCATCGCGCTGCTCCGGGAGCCGGTGGAGGATCGTTCGCTTGCGCTGCCTTTCGGGCTCACAAGCGGCGTTCACACGCAGCACGTTTTCCAAGCGCGCTTTCGCCAGGACGCGCTCATCCGCCCGCAAGTACGCCGCTTTCGCGCATGGCTCAAAGGCGAGGCGGAAGTGACGCGCACATGGCTCGAGGGCGCTTCGGCCGCAAGCCGCTAGTCCGCCCGGGCCGCATCCGCGAGGCGTGCGGCAAGCCAATCGGCGCCTTCGTCCCGTGCGGGGCGTGTGACGGCGGTGATCTTGAGCGGCGCAAGCGGCCGCGGCAGCGCGGCGGTCCTGAGGCGGAAGGCGCGCGCGAACCGCGCCGCCAAGCGTGACGGCGCGATCGCAATCGCATCGGTGCGGCTCACGATCGCGAACGCGGTCGAGAATGTCGGCGCGGTGGCGACGACGCGGCGCGCGAGACCGAGCGCACGCACGTCTTCATCGGTGATGCTGCGAAAGTCGCCTGTCACCGAAATCGTGACGTGCCCAAGCTGCGCGAACTGCGCCTTGGTGAGCCGCGCGGGCACGGCGCGGTTGGTCGCGCGCGCGACGACGCAGAAATGATCCGTGAACAACGGCCGCACGTCCAAGCCGGTTGCGGCGCGCGCGAAGCGGCCGACCGCGATATCGATCTCATGGCGGCGGAGCGCGGCGAGGGCGTCGCCGCCACGCACCACATGGAACGCAAAACGCGCGCGCGGCGCAGTCTGCGCGAACGCTTCGAGCAGCGGCGGCGAGAGCAGCTGCGCAAGGTAATCCGTCGCGCCAATGCGGAAGCTGCGGGTACTTGCGGCCGGATCGAACGCCTCGCGGCCAAGGGCCGATTGCGCGCCGCGGATCAGCGCCTCGATTTGTGGCGCGAGGGCGCGGGCGCGGGGCGTCGGCTCAAGGCCGTGCGGGCGGCGAATAAAGAGCGGCTCGCCGAACACGTCTTTGAGCCGCGCGAGCGCGTGGCTGATGGCCGATTGGCTGAGCCCGAGTTCCTCGGCCACAGTTGTAGTGCGCCCGTGCTGCAACACGCCGTGCAACACCAGCAGCAGCGTGAAGTCGAGCCGTCTGATCTGAGCATTGTTCATATCGGACATGTAGCGATTTCAGTACGGTGCGCGCCGCCGCGCAAGTAGAACCGCCGCGCAAGGGAGGTGCGCATGAAAGCGGTGTTCATCGACGAGTATGGCGGCGCCGAGCATTTGCGCGTGGGGGAAGCGCAAAAGCCCACGCCCGGGCCGAATGAAGCGCTCGTAAAAATCGAATACGCCGGCCTTCGCTGGGGCGATGTGATGCAGCGCAACGGTCTGCCGAGCCGCGCACGCCCGACGCCGTTCATCGGCGGGCAGGAAGCGACAGGCGTGATCGAGGCGGTCGGCGCGGAGGTGCGCAAATGGAAACCAGGCCAGCGCGTGATGGCGACGCCCACGGGCGGCGCCTTCGCGGAATATTGCGCCGTGCACCCTGCGCGCCTGCAGCTCGTGCCGGATAACGTCCCGCTCGAACGCATGCTCGGCTATCCGGTCAACATGCGCACCGCCTATTACATGATCTACACCTGGGCGAAGGTGCAGGAGGGCGACCGCGTCTTGCTGCATGCGGCGGCCGGCGGTGTTGGGCTGCTCACGCTGCAAATGCTGAAGCGCGACTTTAAGAACGTGCCGGTCGTCGCGATCGCGAGCACCGAAGAGAAGTTGCGCATGCTGCGCGATGAAGGCGCGGACTACGTCATCAATCGCAAGACGCAGAACTATGTCGAAGAAGTGCTGAAGATTTGGGGCCCGAAGGCGAGCGGCTTTGAAACGGGCGGTCAGCTTGCCGGCGGCGTCGATGTTTCGTTCAATGGCGTTTCGGGCGAGACGCTCGATACGGACTGGCAAGTCATCCGCAAGCGCGGCCGTTGGGTGATGTATGGCTACGCCGCTGGGCGTGGCCGTCTCGACACCTCGAAGTTCGGCTATGACGGCATCACGGTGATGCCGTTCTCCTCGATTGCCTGGACAGGCACGCCAGAGCACGCCGCGGCGAGCGCGTACACCGATGAATGGCTGCGCAAGGAGCGCCTGATCGCGCCGCACATCCATCCGCTGGAAGACATGCAGGTCGTGCAGCGCGCCTTCGAAGCGGGCGAGACCACCGGCAAAGTGGTGTTCAAGGTCTAGGGAGCGCGCATGAAACTCGTCGATCTCACACGCCCGCTCGATCCCGAAGACATCAATAAGTTTCCGCCCGAGCGCCGCGCCGGCGTCGCGACGATGGTCCCGGAGATCGAATATCAGCACCCCGCGCGCGAAGGGGCGGACGCTGTGTGCGCAAGCTTCGGCTGCACCCACGCGGATTTGCCGGACGGCGAAGGCTGGGGCGCCGAGCGTCTGCACATCAACACCCATCTCGGCACGCATATAGACGCGCCGCTGCATTACGGTTCGATGTGTGAAGGCAAGCCGGCGCGCACCATCACGGACATCGCGCTCGAAGAATTGTTCGTCGACGGGCTGGTGCTCGATCTGCGCGGCAAGGTCGCGCCGAACGAAGGCATTCCAGTTTCGGCGCTGGAGCAAGCGATCAAAGAGAATGGCGGAACGATCACGCCGGGATGCGCGCTGATGTTGCGCACCGGCCAGGAAGACTACGACCTCGGCGACGCTGGCTTCTTCCGCTACCCAGGCATGACGCGCGAAGGCACGCTCTTTCTGGCAAGCACGGGCGCGAAAGTGCTGGGCACCGATGCGCTCGGTTGGGATCGGCCGTTTCCGGTAATCCGCCGCGCGTTCAAGGAAACCGGCGACCGCGCGACCATCTGGGATGGGCACTTCGCGGGGCGCGACGCCGAAGTGTTCATCGTGCAGCAGCTCGCCAACCTTGCCGCGCTGCCAGCGCACGGCTTCAAGGTCGGGTTTTTCCCGCTGCCGCTGGCGCGGTGCAGCGCCTCGCCCGCGCGCGTGGTCGCGTTCCTTTAGCTAAAGCGCGAGCGCGGTTTCGATGCCGAGCGCGTTGTACATCTCGGTGCGCTTTGGGCCGATCGGCGGGGCGTAGCGATCAGCGTTGGCGCGCTTGCCGCGCGCCCACCACGAGAGAATCCGCGCCACGTTCGCCGGCTCCTTGATCCACGCGCCCGGCTTATCGAGCATGTGGAAATCCCGCAGCGCCGCGCGAAACAGCACCGGGTCGCTGCGCAGCGCGATGGCGACGCCGTCTTCCAGAAAGCTCTTCGTCATGCGCGCACGCATTGTCGGCTTATGCGTCTCATCCAGCATTTGGCGCGCGCGCTTGATGGCGGCGCGGTCCTGCGTGCGCATGTTCTCGAAATGCGGGCGCAGCACTTCGCGGACGCGCTGATCGTAGAGCCGCGCGCGCGCGGCGGGGTCGACGGTGTCGGCCAACACATCGCGCAGCACATAGGCCGCGACCGCCGCGAACGAGCAGCCGCGCCCGAACAGCGGGTTTGAGCGCACCGCCGCATCGCCCACAGCGAAATAGCCCGTCGCGGCGGGCCGCCCGTCCGTCACGAACGCGCGCCAATGGCTTTTGAGATCGCCCATGCCGAACACACGGCTGATCGGCTCGGCGACGGAGTCTTCAATCCAGATCGCAAGGCCCGGCAGATTGCGGCAGATGCCGTCGAACACCTCCGGGCGCACGATCGCTGCGCGCATTTCGGTTTCGATCTCGGGCACGGCGAGCGTGATCGAGAAGCAGCCATTGTCGCCCGGAAAGAGCCCGTACTTGATGTAGCCGAGATCGCCGGTGCCTGACGTCTTGCCGCGCTCCGGTTCGCCGTTCTTCAAGCGATAATGGCGGGTGAAATAGAGGATGCCGCAATCTTCGCTCTCTTCCGGAATGCTCGCGCCCGCGGCGCGCAGTTGCTCGGGAATGGAGGAGAGACGGCCCGCCGCATCGACGACGAAGTCAGCGTAGAGCGTTTCATCGTCGAGCTTCAATCCCTTCACACGCATCCCGCCGTCGGCGGCCACGCTGAGCACCGGTTCGCGCACGAAAGCGCCGGAGCGGATCGTGACGTTCGGCAGCGACTCGACGTAGCGGCGGATCACCAGCTCCAGCGTCGTGCGCCGGCTCGTCAGCACCGCGAGATCGTCGTCGCCCGGCGCGGCCTTAAATACGTCGCGCATCGGTTCTGGCAGATTGTCGGCGAACCGCAGCTCGCGCGCGCCCGCGTCCAGGAGCTGAGCGAGCAGCGCGGGATGATTTTCTTTGATCAGCGTGCGCAGCCGCGCGAGAAACGCATGGCTGTGCCGCAGATGGCCAACGCCCTGGCGCCGCCAATCCGCGAACGCGGTCTCGGCGTCACCCTCCGGCGGGGGCGCATCGCGCTCCAGCAGCGTCAGCTGATAGCCGGCGGGCGCGAGCGCCAGCGCAACGTTGAGCCCTGCGATGCCTGCGCCGATGACGAGCGCGTGTTCCTTGCCGGCGGAGGTCGGTGCGGTTTCCATACCGGCGAGTCTAAGGAAACCGGCGGCAGTTTCAATAACGCGCGCGGAAGGCTAACGAGGCGGCAGCGGGAGGCGCCGGGAAATATGAGCGTTCAGAAAGCCATCAACATCGCCGATCTGCGTGACCTAGCGCAAAGGCGCCTGCCGAAAATGGTGTTCGACTATATCGACGGCGCCGCCGACGATGAGGTGACGCTCCGGCAGAGTGTGTCCCGGCTGCAGGCCTATCGGCTGCTGTTCGATTCGCTCGTGGACATTCGCGAGATCGATCTTTCCACGCGCGTGATGGGCGCCGATCTCAAGACGCCGTTCTTCATCAGCCCCACCGCGGCGCAGCGCCTCTTCCACCATGAAGGCGAAGCGGGGATGGCGCGCGCGGCGAATGCGTTCGGCACGGCGTACTCGCTCTCTTCGATCGGCTCGACGACGATCGAGGACATCGCGAAGGCGACCAGCGGGCCGAAATTTTTTCAGGTCTATGTCTGGAAAGATCGCGAGGTCGTCAAAACGATCCTGAAGCGCGCGAAGGCGGCGGGCTTCACGGGGCTCATCCTCACGGTCGACGTGCCGGTCGCGGGCAATCGCGAGCGCGATCCGCGCAACGATTTCACCATCCCGCCGCAGATCAACGCCAAGACCGTGAACTACATGCTCGAAAAGCCAGGCTATCTCTGGAAGCTTGCGACGAGCCCACGCATCACGATGGCGAACTTCACGCAGTTCACTGGCGATGTCGGCGGCATCATGGGATTCATGAATTCGCAGTTCGATCGCAGCGTCGCGTGGAAAGACGCCGAGTGGATGCGCAATGAATGGGGCGGCGAGTTCGCGATCAAGGGCGTCACGCACGCGGAAGACGCCCGCCGCTGCGCTGACATCGGCGCGCATGTCTGGCTCTCGAACCACGGCGGGCGCCAACTCGATACCGCGCCCGCGACGATCGACATGCTGGAGGAGGTCGTGGAGGCCGTCGCCGGCCGCGTCGATGTCATTATGGATGGCGGCATTCGGCGCGGCACCGATGTCGTGAAGGCGATCGCGCTCGGCGCCAAAGCGGTGGCTCTTGGTCGCGCAGCGTTGTTCGGGCTCGCGGCTGGCGGCGAAGCCGGCGCGCGGCGCACGCTACAGATCCTGAAGGACGAGACCGAACGCACGCTCGCGCTGATCGGCTGCCCGCGCATCCGCGATCTCAAACCGCGCTGGGTGCGCAAGCCGGCTTAGGCTAGCCGAGCGCCTCTTCAACGTCGCGGAGCCGGTCCTTGCCGAAATAAATCTCGTCGCCGACGAAGAACGTCGGGCTGCCGAACGCGCCGCGTTCGACGGCGGCGTTGGTGTTGGCGAGCAGCCGGTCCTTCGCATCTTGGTCCTGCGCGCGCGCGAGCAGCTTGTCGGCGTTGAGGCCGGACTCCGTCAGCGCGGCGTGGACGATGGCGGGATCGTCCATCTTTTTCGGCGCTTCCCACATGTGGTGGTAGGCGGCCTCGACGTAGGGCGCGAGCGTCCCGTCAATCTCGCACGCGGCGGCGATGCGCATCATCAGCAGCGTGTTGACCGGGAAGAACGGGTTCTGCGTGTATTGCGCAAGCCCGTGCTTGGCGACGAAGCGGCGCGTCTCCAAGCCTTCGTACGCGAGTTTGTTTTTGATGCCGGCGAAGGCCTGAACGGGCGATTGATTGCCCGTCGCTTTGAAGACGCCGCCGAGAAGTACAGGCACATACTGGAATTTCGCGCCGGTGCGTTTCTCAATCGCTGGAATGACCTTGTGCGAGAGATAAGCGTTCGGGCTGCCGAAATCGAACATGAATTGCGCGGTCTTGGCCATCACCATTGCTCCATCCAGGGGCGGAGATCGAGTTCGAAGGTCCAGCTATCGCGCGGCTGGTTGTGCAGCATCACGTAATTCTGGGCGATGTGATCGGGATTGAGAATGCCGTCCTGATCCTTCAGCGCATAACGCTGCGGCGCGACATTGCGGATGAACTCGGTGTCGATCGCGCCATCGATCACGACATGCGCGACATGCACGCCCTGCGGCGCAAGCTCTTTGCTCATCGACATCGCGAGCGCCCGCAGCGCGTGCTTGGCGCCGGAGAAACCGGCAAAGCCGCTGCGGCCGCGGAGGCTCGCGGTGGCGCCGGTGAAGAGAATCGTGCCGCGGCCGCGCGGGACCATGCGCTTTGCGGCTTCGCGGCCCATCAGGAAGCCGGAGAAGCACGCCATCTCCCAGATCTTGAAATATTTGCGCGCGGTCTCATCGAGGATCGACGACGGGACGTTCGCGCCGATGTTGAACACGGCGACTTCGAGCGGCCCAACGTCGCGCTCGATCTCTTCGACGAGGCCGACCATGTCTTCTTCTTTGCGCGCGTCGCGCCCGTAGCCGATAGCGTTGTGGCCGGCGGCCTTTATGTCGGCGATCAGCGGTTCGAGCTTGTCGGCTGTCCGGCGCACACAGCACGCGGTGAGGCCGGTGGCGGCGAAGGCCTTGGCGATGGCGCCGCCCGTTGCGTCGCCTGCGCCGATCACGAGCGCGCTGCCGGCCATGGATGCCTCCTTATTGGTCCAATCTACATGATGGACGTCATACGAACAGCATGATACGTATCATGCTGTCAACTCGATTCGGAGCCGCGCGGCGTGGGTCATTCACAGGCGCAGAAAAAAGCCAATCACGACAAGATCGTCGCCATCGCCTCGCGCCGCATGCGCGAGCG
>CAZXNY010000070.1:0-10571 GCA_964642205.1 uncultured Caulobacteraceae bacterium | reverse complement strand
CGATCGCCTCTTCCATGCCCGCGCGCAGCCGCGCACCTTGGCGATAGACGTGCTCGATCACCGGTTCGGTATCGTAGATCTTCATCGTGGCGATCGCGGCGGCCAGCGCGTGGGTTTCGCCGCCATGCGTCGTCGACATCAAGAAGACGCGCGGCTTATCGGTGTGATCGAGCCCGCCGAGGCGCATGAATTCGCGCTTGCCCGCGAGCGCCGAGACCGAGAAGCCGTTGGCGAGCGCTTTGCCGAACGTCGAGAGATCGGGCTCGATATCGTAGAAGGCTTGCGCGCCGTTCTTATGCCAGCGAAAGCCGGTGATCATCTCGTCGAGGATGAACAGCGCGCCTTCCTTGTGCGCGAGGTCCCTCAGCGCTTGCAGATAGCCGGGCGGCGGATCGGTATCGCGGGCCGCTTCCAGGATCACGCACGCGATCTTGCCCGGATGCGCCGCGAACAGCGCCCGCGCGTTTTCAATGTCGCCGTATTTGAACTTAACCGTGAGATCGATCGTCGCTTGCGGCACGCCGCCGTTCATCGCCGTCGTGCCGATGAACCAGTCATCAACAGAAAAGAACGGATGATCGCCGCAGATGGCGACCAGATCGCGGCCGGTGTAGCCGCGCGCGAGTTTGATCGCGCCGGAGGTCGCGTCCGAACCGTCCTTCGAGAACTTTACCATCTCGGCGGCCGGAACCATTTTCAGCAGCTGCTCGGCGGCGGCGACTTCGATCGCGGCGGGCCGCGCGTAATTGCAGCCGTCGTCGAGCGCGGCGCGCACAGCGTCGAGCACAGGGCCGTGAGCGTGACCGAGCCCGACAGCGCGATTACCCATGCCGTATTCGATGTACTCGTTGCCGTCCGCGTCCCACACGCGGCAGCCCTGGCCGCGGGCGATGAAATGCGGCGCGCGGATCGGGTATTGGTCCTCACCCTTGGCGTAGGTGTGCGAAGCGCCCGGAATGATCGAGCGGGCGCGCGCAAGGAGCTTGTCCGACGCTTCGAACTTTTCCCGAAACCCGCTCACGCCCCTGCCCCATTCTGGAGAAGACAAATAATAGCCGCCCGAAGCGCCAAAGCGCCAGCTTATGCGCGCAGCGCGCGCACACCTTGCCGTTTTTGTACGCCCCTTCGGCAGCGCCCCGCTGGATGGGGCCGTTCATGCAAACGGCGCACCCGCCGCGATCGGGGCAGTTACGCCCGGCGCGCGAATTAGCCGCGAAACACGAAGAGCCGCGCGCCCAGGAAATTCCAGGCCAGCACAAGCCCTGTCGCGATCAGCTGCGCGGGGAGATAGGCGAGCGCCAGCGGCGGGCGGTGCAGCGCCGTGAAAATCGCCCCGTTCAGCGCAAGACCCACACCCGCGACGCCGAGGAAGAGCGCAAAGCCCCGGCCAAAGGCCGGTGTTACGTCGAACGTGAAGCGGCGGTTGAGCGTGTAGCTGACGGCCGCGCCGAGGGCGAAACCCGCGCTCGTTGCGATGAGGGGCGCGACGCGGGCGAGCTCAATCAGGCCGATCATCAGCGCGTAATGCGCGGCGGTCGCGACAGCGCCGACGGTTGCGAAGCGGAGAAACTGCCCGGCGAGCCTCATGGCGCCGAAGCAGGTTCGCTCGCCTCGGCCTCAACGCGGGCTGGCGCGTACTCCGCGACAAAATAGAGGGGCCGCGACTTGGTCTCGTTGAAGATGCGGCCCAGGTATTCCCCGATCACCCCGAGCGCCATCAATTGCAGCCCGCCCAAGAACAGAACCGCGACCAGCAGTGACGCGTAGCCGGGCAGATCGACGCCCTGGATGAGCGTCCGTAGCGCGATGAACGCGCCGTACCCGAACGCCACCAGCGCGACCAGAAGACCCACATAGCTCGCGACTTTGAGCGGAAACACGGTGAACGACGTGATCCCCTCGAGCGCGAGGTTCCAAAGCCGCCAATAGCTCCACTTGCTGGCGCCCGCGAAGCGCGGATCGCGCACATAGGTGACTTCGGCCTGCGAGAAGCCGACCCAGGCGAACAGCCCCTTCATGAAGCGATGAGATTCACGCAATTGCGTCACGGCCTGCACGACGCGCCGGCTCATCAGCCGGAAATCGCCCGTGTCGCGCGGGAGCGCGACGGGACCGACGCGGTGGATCAGTTTGTAAAACGCCGAGGCCGTGGTGCGCTTGAGCGCCGTCTCGCCCTCACGGCGGAGGCGCCGCGCATAAACCATGTCGAACCCCTCGCGCCATTTCGCGACGAGTTGCGGGATGAGTTCCGGCGGATCTTGCAGGTCGGCGTCGATCACGATCACGGCGCGGCCGCGGGCGTGATCGAGCCCGGCGGTGAGCGCAATCTCCTTGCCGAAATTTCGGCTGAGATCGACGATCGAAATGCGCCGGTCCTGCGCGCGCAGGCGGCGCATTTTCGCGAGCGTGTCATCGCGGCTGCCGTCGTTCACGAACACCAGCTCGTAGGGCGCGTTCAGACTGCGCATCACATCGCTGATGCGCGCGTGGAATGCCTCGATGCCGTCGGCCTCGTTGTAGGCCGGCGTCACAACCGAGAATTCGATCTCCTGCGCCATCGTCTCCTGCCCGTTACGGCGCCTATCCTTACGCCGCCTTCACGCGCTGGAGCCAGAGGCGCCTGAAAACGCGCCGCAAATGCATCTGCGCGCGCGAACCGCTACCGCGTGTCGCACGTCTTGCGCGAAATCAACGCCGCTAAAGGCGAGCCACCACAAATCGCACATCTTTCGGTTGCTTTCGGATGCGCATCGCTTCCCGAAAGCGGCGAGTCCGGCCTGAAGGTGAAACAAAGCGGTGCACAAGAACTGCGGAAGGCTTAATGCCGCGGCATCACCGCGCTGGCGACTTCTTCGGCGAACACGCATAGTCAACGCGCCGAATACGCGTGTCATAGTGAGAGCTTGAGCAACGTTTGGTATGAGACGGGCAAGGCGAAAGGCTGCGTCGTGAGCGGTCAACAACGCGGGGTAGGCCTCATCGGCCTGTTCGGCTCCGGCAATCTTGGGAACGAGGGCTCGCTCGAGGCCTTGCTGCGCCTTGTTCAGAAAGAACGGCCGGCAGCGCCCGTCTCATGCGTGTGCGGCACACCTGCAAACGTTGAACGCCAGCAGAACATCCCGGCGCTGCCGCTTGCCCGAGCGGGCTTCAATTCAGGCTGGGCGCAGGCCTTGAACAGCCTACTGCTCAAAGTGCCGGGGCGCGTCGTCGATTTCTTCGAGACGCTGATGAAGGCGCGGTTGTTCTCCGTGCTCATCGTGCCCGGCACCGGCATTCTCGACGATTTCGGCGAAGACCCTCTCGCCATGCCGTACACCATCCTGAAGTGGACGATCGCGGCGCGCCTCACGGGCGCGAAGTTCGCGTTTGTCAGCATCGGGGCTGGCCCGATCCGCAATTCGGTGAGCCGCGCGTTTATGACGACAGCGGCGCGCCTCGCGCATTACCGGTCCTACCGCGACGAGATCTCGAAGGACTTCATGGAATCGTGCGGACTCGATGTGTCGCGCGATCCGGTGACGCCCGACCTCGCCTTCCGCCTGCCGCGGCCGCCAAGAGAGTCGCCCGAGCCGAAACTCATTGGCCTTGGCGTGATGACTTACACAGGCTGGTCGGGCGGAGACCGCGCGCTCTACGAAACGTACATCGACAAGATCTCGCGCTTCGCCTCATGGCTGATCGAGCGTGGCTTCAACGTGCAGCTGCTGATTGGCGACGACGGCGACGAGCAGGCGATCACGGACATACGCCGCAAGGTGGCGGCCAGCCCCGAGCAGCTTCGTTACACGCCGGCCGGATCGCTTAGCGAGCTGATGGCGCAGATGGCGCGCGCCGAAGCGATCGTCGCGACACGCTTTCATAACATCGTGTGTGCGATGGCGATGGCCAAGCCGACGATCTCGCTCGGTTACGCGCGCAAGAATGATGTTCTGTTGCGCGACTTTGGTCTTAGCGACTTCTGCCAGCACATGGAGGCGCTGGACGTTGATCGGCTGTGCGCGCAGTTCGAGCAGCTGTATGCCAACCGGGCGTCGTACCAAGCCGCCATCCTCACGCGTCTCGACGCTTACGAGGAGGCGCACAAAGCGCAAGATGAGATACTCCTGGGCATGATCGACGCCGCCGCGCCGCGCCTTGAGACTAATCTTCCACCAGAAGAACCCAGTCGCGTTCGCCGGCGGCGTTTTGCGGCGGCGCGCTAAGTGCGCGCGCGCTGCGCGCGGCGTGCTCCTCACCGTTTGACGGATCGAACCAACGGGCGCGCCGCGGCGTGCGCGCGAGCGTGAGCGCGCCACCCTCGGCCATATAGATCATGCCGTGCCCCGCGCCGCGCGCGGCGGAAATGCGCGCGCCTTCGGCCAAGTTTGCGTCCGGAGCGAAGTCCCACCAAGGCAGGCGATCGAACAGCGCCTTTAAGTGCGTCATTGAGCGCGCGCCAGCGCTGTCCAACTGAGTTTCCCAATCGGACGGCGCGGGATGAACGCCCGGCCCATCGAAGTGCCAAATCGGATTGTTGCCGAAGACGTGGCCGCACGCGCCGCTGACCAGCGCCTCATAGGCTTGGCGGCGCACACGCTCTCCGCCGGCGCCATGCTCGTTTTCGTACGCGCTCTCGAACAGAATCACCGGAGCAACCGGTTCGCGCGCATACGACGCGCGCACGGGCGGGCCCGTATCGTTGTAGGTATAGACCGCATCGAAATCGAGCCAGGGCTCGCCTTCCCAATAGTCGCGCGCCGATTGCTCGGGCCCGCAATGCGCCGTCATCAGCGCATTCGGGGCGGTCTCGCGGATTCCTTCCGCGACGGCGCGAACAATGTCGCGGTTCGGCGGTGCGTAATCTCCACCGTTCACCCAAGCGATGTTGTCGAATCCGCGATAGCGCGCGCCGATGAACGCGCCGTAGCGCCGCAAGGCCGTCGGGCCTTCGCGCAGCATCGTATGATACCAGCCATCCGCGCCGCCGCCGAAGCCAAGATAGGCCGGCGTGATCAGCATCGAGAGCCCAAGCGCGCGCGCGCGCGCGATAATCCAATCGGCGTGGACGAAGTAGGTCTCGTTGGGGGCGATGAAATCCGCGCCGTCCTGAAATGGCGCATCGCCATAGGCATTTGCCGGCGCATTGCGCGAGAAACGATACTCAAGCAGCGAAACGAGGATCGTGTTGAAGCCGCGGCCCGCGCGATCGGTGAGGTAGCGATCGGCGTCCTCACGCGTGGTCTCGCCGATGAGCGACCAGGCGGCTTCGCCGTGCAAGAGGAAGGGCTGCCCGTTCGCGCCGGCGAGGCAGCGCCGCGAGGGGTGCACGCGCAGCGGCCAGCGGCCGGGCGCGGTTGCGGGCGCAATGCTCGGGACGGCGCGCGCCGGTTCGAAGCCAGTCGCGGGCGCCGCGCAGCTGAAGGCCGGCAGCAGCGCCGCAGCGCTCGCCGCGCGAAGAAGCGCGCGCCGGGAGCAGAGGGAAGATGGGCGCCTTGTCACGGGTCGAAGTGTGCTGGGCGCCCCCTGGCGCGAACAGCGAATTCGTTAATGGGTGGAAGACGGCGGATAGACACGCGGCTCCATTGCCGCAATCGCCGTGCGCACGCGCCGCCGCACGCCGAGGCGGCGCAGGGCGTTTGCCGCGTAGGACGCACCGAAATCATAGGCCGGAATATTGGCTGGCTCACCCAGCAATGCATTGATCCGTGTCAGCAACGCGTATTCGCGCGCGTCGCACCGGTGCGGCTGGACCGGCAGAAATTTGGCCTTGCCCGTGTAGTGGCGGCACGTGGCCTTGTCCCAGAGGTCGGTCTGGTAGGCTGACTTCTGGAGGTTGAGCCCCATCGGCAGCGCATGCCAGCCCCCGTTCAGCACCATGTTGCTCGGGCACTGGTCGATGTCGTCACACGCGCCGCCGCGATAGGGGCAAAGCTCGCCATGCCGGCGGATCGCCTCGATGAACCGCGCCTCCATGTCCATAGTGTTCCACGCCGCGGCGTTGGCGAACAGGAGGCCGCTGTTGAAGTAGCGCGGCGAGGCGCCGTGCGCGGCGCAATTGGCCAGGAAATCTGGAATGTCCAATCCGGTCGACATCGAAAGGTCTGGGCACGCCGCCAGCGGCTCGGCGAAGTCCGCGCGGCCGTGAAGGTCCATGTCCGCGAACGCCAGAATGTCTCCATCGATGTAAAGGACGTGCGCGTACTCGGCGGCGTAGCGCGTGATCGCCGATACCTTGCCGCATGCGACGGGCGTGATCCGGTGATCGAGCGCCCGGTCCATGTGGGCCTGCATCGCGGGAACAAGGTCGAACGGCGCGACGGCCCCGCGATGGCCGCGCTCGGTGAGCAATCGCACCAACGGCGCGGGCAGCGCGGCTTCATAGCCGCTCTGCAGCAGATAGAAGTCGAGCGGCTCTTTGTGGTGCAGCGCGAGCGACGCCATGCTGAACAGCGCATAGGTGTGGTAATTCGCGTCACCAAGGTAAACGACCGCGACTCTGCGGCTCATCAAAGCCACTCCAAACACCACTTTTCGCTGAGGCGGGAGACATAGGGCCCGCGCCGTGGGCGCGCAATCGCCAGCGCGCCGCCCTTGCAGGCGCTCGCCTCCCCTCGCTTGGCGCGGGTTTTCTGCGGCGAAATGGGACGGCGCACATCGTGCATGGATTTTGCGCTCAGTTTGGGTGAAGACATCGGTTGGGGCGCGGCCGGTGCGCTTGGGGAACTAACTTGGGCATCCGCGGCGCCCTCATCATTACGACCGCCAATCGCTATGTGAGCATGGTGGTCAATTTCGCGCTGATCGCGATTACTGCGCGGCTGCTCACGCCGGCGGAGTTCGGCGTTTCCGCGATCGGCCTGGCAATCACAAGTATCGCTGTTGCGGCCAGCGAGTTTGCGCCGCAAACCTACCTGATCCAGAAGCAGGAACTGAATCGCACGGATGTGCGCGCGACGTTCACGCTCATGATGCTCGTGGCGGCGGTGATCGCTTCCGTGATCGTGCTGGCGGCCCCCTGGCTGGAGGGCGCCTATCATCAGGAAAACCTCACGCCTTATCTTTGGCTGATCGCGCTGACGCTGCTGTTCGAGCCGATACACACAACGATCACCGGGCTGCTGCGGCGCGAGATGGCGTTTGTCAAAGCCTCGATCGTCAGTCTTGCGAACGTGCTCGGCAACGCCATAGCACTGATCGTGTTCGCGATGAACGGCTTCAGCTTCATGAGCTTTGGCTGGGGCTGGCTCATCGCCTCGCTCGCAAGCTGCGTGGTTGCGCTGATCTGCCGCCCGGATCTCAGCATCTTCGTGCCGACGCGGCGCGAATGGATGCCGCTGATCAAGTTCGGCGGATACAACGGGCCCGCCTCGTTGCTCTTCCGTGTTTACGAGGCGGTTCCGTTTCTGGTCTTCGCCCGCATCTTGCCGATGCAAGCACTCGGCATGCTCAATCGCATGTTCGCGACCATGCAGATTCCGGACAAATTCTTTTTGGCGGGCGTCGTCGCCGTCGCGCTGCCGGCGCTGACCAAGATCGGCCGTGAAGGCGGCAACCTGAAGAGCGCTTACCTCAACACGATCACGCACATCACGGTGCTGCAATGGCCGGCGCTGGCGATGATGGCCGTGCTGGCCTATCCGATCGTCGATGTGTTGCTGGGGCATCAATGGATCGCGGTGGCGCCGCTCATTCAACTCGCGGCCATCGCCTGGATGTTCAATTTCTCATATCAGATCGACTATCCAGTCATGGTGGCGTGCAAAGCGATGCGGGCAAATCTCGTGCGCTCGGTCGCCACCTGGCCGCTGTCGGCAGCGCTTCTGATTTGGGCCGGCTTTTATGGTGCGACGGCGGTGGCCGCGAGCCTCCTCCTCATCATCCCGCTGCAAGCGGTGACATCGCTCTGGTTCGTCCGCCGCGAACTCAATCTGACCTTCGTTGAGATCGCGGCGGCGTTGCGCGGCAGCGTTGCGGTGACGCTGTGCTCGGTTGCGGGCCCGCTGGCCTGGGTCTGGGCGCACGGCGGCTTCCAGATGTCTTTGCTGGAGGCGCTCGGCATGTCAGCGGTATGCGGCGCTGGCTGGCTCGTTGGGCTCTGGCTGACGCGGCATCCGATGTGGGACGAGATGACCCGCGCGCTCACGCACGCCGCCGAACGCTGGGCGCTCACGCCCCGCCGCTCTTAGGCGAATGCGCTTTCAAGGACGCGACGTGCGCCCTAACAATACGACCCATGCCGATGATCGACATCGCCGTTCCGAACTATCGCTACGGGCGATATCTTCGCCAGTGCGTTGAGAGCATCCGGTCGCAGGGCATCGGCGATCTGCGCATCCACATCATCGACAACGCGTCCGACGATGACAGCGTCGAGGTCGCGCGCACGCTCGCGTCGCAAGACCCTCGGATTTCGGTGAATGCGCGTCCCGTCAACCTCGGCCCGCAAGCCTCGTTCAACGAAGGCGTGGACTGGGCGCAGTCCAAGTACATGATGATCTTGTGCTCGGACGACTTTCTGGCGGATGGCGCGCTCCAGCGCGCGATCGCGGTTCTTGAAGACAATCCCTCCACGGCCTTCGCCTATGGCCTTGAAGCGCTGTTCTTCGAGGGTCAGGACTTGCCTGATCTTTCCCGCACGGCGGAGCAAATGGCGTGGCGCCTTCAAAGCGGCGCCGATTTCATTCGCGACCTTTGCGGCACGCCCAACAAGCCGCTCGCGCTGGGCACCGTTGTCGTGCGCACCGAAATTCAGAAGAAGGCTGGGCACTATCGGCCCGAGCTGCCCTACACAGACGATTGGGAGATGATCCTGCGGCTCGCCGCTCTTGGCGACACCGCCGCCACGGACGCCTTTCAGGGCGTGCGGCGCGAACACGCGGCGAATATGAGCCGCGCGTTCTGGAAGAAACGGCTCGACTCTCTCGTAGAGCGGGAAAAGGCCTATGTGAGCTTCTTCGAACGTGAAGGCCGCGAGCTAGCGGGCGCGCAAGATATGCTCGCGCTGGCGCGCCGGCGCCTTGGCGATACGGCGTATTGGGCCGGCGTCTCGCACGCCGTGCGCGGCCGCCCAGGCGCGCGCGACCTGTTCGACTTTGCGTTTACGCGCGCGCCGATGAGCCGCTTTGCGCCGCCCGTGCAGCATCTTGCGCGCATGGCGAACCCAGTCGAGCGCGTCCAGCGCGTGATCGGCGAAGCGCTTAGCGGCAAGCGGCCGGCGGCTTAGCGCGAATCTTCCCTCAGCATCGCGGCGGCTTTCTCCGCGATCATCATCGTCGGCGAATTGGTGTTGCCCGAGGTGATCGCGGGCATCACCGACGCATCCGCGATGTGCAGCCCATCGACACCAAACACACGCAAGCGCGCATCGACGACGGCGCCCGCATCCTCTGCCCGGCCCATGCGCGCCGTGCCGACGGGATGGAAGATCGTCGTGCCCAAAGTACGCGAGGCTGAGAGCAGCGCCTCATCGCTCGCCACCGTTGCGCCAGGGCGCCATTCCTCCGCGCCAAGCCTGGTCAACGCTGGCTGCGCCGCGATCTTCCGCACCAGCTTCAGCGCATCGATGGCAACGCGTTCATCCTCCGGTGTTGAGAGGTAGTTCGGCTGGATCGCCGGCGCGTCCGCTGCATTGGGCGATTTTGCGTGAACGGAGCCGCGGCTCGTTGGCCGCAGATTGCACACGCTGATCGTGATCGCGGGAAACGCGTGCAGCGGCTCACCGAACTTGTCGAGCGAGAGCGGCTGCACGTGAAATTGGAGATTGGGCGTCGCGTGCTCGGGCGAAGAATAGGCGAACGCGCCCATTTGCGACGGCGCCATCGTCATCGGCCCGCGCCTGCGCAGCCCATAGTCGAGCGCCATCAGCGGCCGGCGCCACAACGCGGCGTACATCTCGTTCATCGTCACCGCGCCGCGCACTTTGAAGACAGGGCGCACTTGCAGATGGTCTTGCAGATTTTCGCCGACACCCGGCGCGTGCTTCACGACCGGCACGCCCAGCGCCTGCAAGCGCGCGCCATCGCCGATGCCGGAAAGCTCCAGAAGCTGCGGCGTACCGATCGCGCCGGCCGTTAACACAACGCTCCGCGCAGCGCGCGCTGTGACCACTTCGCCGCCGCGCCGATATGCGACGCCAACCGCGCGCCCGTTCTCGATCACGACGCGCTCTACCTGCACGCCCGTTTCGAGCCGCACGTTCGGCCGCTTCAGCGCCGGCTTCAAAAACCCGCGCGCCGCGCTCCACCGGACGCCCTCTTTCTGGTTCACGTGGAAATACGAGACGCCGAAATTGTCGCCGCGATTGAAATCGTCGACGCGCGGCACGCCCGCGCTTTCGGCGGCGTCCGCGAACGCATCGAGCACCGGCCAGCGCATGCGCGGCGCTTCCACACGCCAGCCGCCGCCGCGCTTGTGCAGATCGCTTGCGTCGACGGCCCAATTGTCTTCCTGCGCCAGGAAGTACGGCAGCACATCGTCCCAGCCCCAGCCTTCGAGGCCGTATTGGCGCCAGCCGTCATAATCGGCCGCCTGCCCGCGCATGTAGATCATCGCGTTGATCGCCGACGAGCCGCCGATCACCTTGCCACGCGCAT
>CAZXNY010000069.1:0-10580 GCA_964642205.1 uncultured Caulobacteraceae bacterium | reverse complement strand
GGCGTGTTCGAAGTCGCGCCGGGCGTCTTTCAAGCGCGCGGCTTCGATGTTTCGAACGTCACGTTCATTGTCGGCCGCACGGGCCTTATCGTCGTCGATCCGCTGACGTCGGTGGAAGTCGCGCGCGCCGCGCTCGCGCTTGCGCGCACGCTGCCGGAGATCGGCGACAAGCCCGTCCGCGCCATCATCTACACGCACAGCCACGCCGATCACTTCGCCGGCGCACGCGGCATCGCGGACGGCGCAGCGCTGCAAGGCGTGCGGATCATCGCGCCTGAGGGCTTTCTCGAACACGCGGTCAGCGAAAACCTGATCGCCGGTCCGGCGATGACGCGCCGCGCCACCTACCAGTTCGGCACGTTCGTGCCGCCGGGCGTTGAGGGCTCGCTCGGCTCCGGCATCGGCATGGGCATTCCGGGCGGCGCGCGCTCGCTCGTTCCGCCAACAGAAACCGTCTCGCGCACAGGCCAGGAGCTGACGATCGACGGCGTCCGGTTCGTCTTCCAGGTCACGCCGGGCACGGAAGCGCCGGCGGAGATGAACTTCTATCTCCCCGATCTGCGCGTGCTCGATCTTGCGGAGAACGCCAACGTCTCGATGCACAACATCCTCACGCCGCGCGGCGCGCTGGTGCGCGATGCGAAAGCGTGGGCGGATTATCTGACGGAATCGCTGCGGCTCTTTCCTGAGGCGGAAACGATGATGGCGAGCCATGGCTGGCCGCGCTGGGGCCGCGCCGTGATCGCGGACTATGTCGCTACGCATCGCGACGCGTACAAATATTTGCACGATCAAACCGTGCGCCTGATGAACCAAGGCTACACCGGCCCGGAGATTGCCGAGCGGATCGCGCTGCCCGAAGCGCTCAATCAGCGCTGGTTCAACCGCGGCTATTACGGAACGATGCGCCACAATTCGCGCGCCGTGTATCAGCGCTACATGGGCTGGTACGATGGCGTGCCCGCGCATTTGAACGGCCTGCCGCCAGAAGAGGCCGCGCGCAATTATGTGCGCATGATGGGCGGCGCGCGGCGCGTGTTGCGCGAAGGCCAGCGCGCCAACGCCGCGGGCGAATATCGCTGGGCCGCCGAGGTGCTCGATCGCCTCGTGTTCGCCGAGCCAGCCAACGAAGCGGCCAAACAAGCGCTCGCGGAGTCCTACACGCAGCTTGCGTATCAGGCCGAGAGCGCGATCTGGCGCAACCTCTACCTTGCGGGCGCATCGGAGCTGCGCAACGGCGTGCGGCCAAGCGCGGTGACGCAGCAGGCCGGCGATTACGTCGCGAATACGCCGACGGGGCAATTCTTCGATCTGCTCGCCGTGCGCCTCGATCCAGAGCGCGCGGCAGGCCGTAGCTTGAAGCTCAACTTCGTGTTCCCGGATCGGAACGAGCGCGTCGCCGTGCAGGTGCGCAACTCCGTGCTTATCCACGAGGAGGGCGTCTTGCTGCCAGATGCTGACGCAACCGTGACGCTGCCGCGCGCTGCTTTGCTCGCGGCGATGGCGGGCGGCGGCGCGGGGCAAGCAGCGTCTGCTGCGCGGATCGAAGGAAATCCTGCTGCGGTGGCGCAACTCTTCGGGCTCTTCACGCCGCCCGCGCCGGATTTCCCAATTGTCACGCCGTAGCGGGGATCGCGCGCGCGCGAATCGCCGCTAGGATCGCGCCCATGCCAACGCTCTCCGGCCCGCGCAGAAAAGCGCCCGCGCCCAAACCGCCGAATGGGGCAGTGGGCGCGAAAAGCGCGCCGCCGCTCGTCGCGCTCGAAGGCGCGGCGGCGGCGATGCGCGTCGCGGGCGCGCAGATTTCCGCGCAGCCGGATGGGGCGTTGTGGCTCGCCGCATCGCAAACGCTGATCGTGTCGGATCTGCACCTCGAGAAAGGCACGTCCTACGCGCGCTCAGGGCAATTGCTGCCGCCCTACGATACGCGCACCACGCTGAAGCGCCTCGCCGCCGCGATGAAACGCTTGAAGCCGGCGCGCGTGGTCTCGCTCGGCGATAGTTTCCACGATCTCGGCGGCCCGCGCCGGATGGACGAAGCCGATCGCGCGAGTTTGCGCGCGCTCGTCGATGCGGTGGAGTGGGTGTGGATCGAAGGCAACCACGATCCGGAAATTCCAGACACGCTCGGCGGCGCAGTCGCCGAAGAGATCGTGATCGATGGCCTCACGCTCCGCCACGAGCCGCGCGGCGAAGCATGCGACGGGGAGATCGCCGGGCACTTGCATCCGTGCGCCAAAGTCGCTGCGCATGGGCGCAGCGTGCGCGCGCGCTGTTTCGCGACCGATGGCCTGCGTCTCGTGATGCCGGCTTACGGCGCGTACACGGGCGGGCTCAACCTGTGCGACGTCGCGTTCGCGCCGATCTTCCCGCGAGGCGCGCTCGCGCTGATGATTGGCCGCGCGCGCGTGCTGCCTGCGCCGTTCGAGCGTTTGATCGGCGATTAGGCCCGGCGGCGGAACGCGAACGCGGCAAGCCACCCCGCGCTCAGCGCCATCGCAACGACCATGAGACCGTAGAGAAACGGCTGCGTCGTCGCGACCGTGTGGATCTGCCGCTCCACGCCCGCGCGCGAGACGGCCACCGGACTGCGCTGCGAGGAGATCAGCCGCCCGTTTCGGAAGAGATAGACATCCGCCACGTAGTCGCCGAGCGGCGCGTTCGCGGGAATGCGGATTTGCGCGCGGAAGAGGCGGTTCTCGCTCAGCATCGCGAGGCCGCGCGGATTTTCGATGTAAAGCCCTGCGCGCGTGCGCAGGCGGACCAGCGCTTCGCGATAGTCGCTCGGGTCCGCATCGCCGGGCGTTGCGCCCGCAAGCTGCGCGCTTGCGGCGGGATCGAGCTGCAATGACCAGATCGCTTGCGGGCTGGCGATCGAACGCAGCGGCCGCGCGCTCATCACAGCGTGAAAGCCCGGCGCTTCGGAAAACTCCACCGGCGCGCCGTTCACCCAGAGCCCGAAGAAGCGCCGCTTGCGCATCACGCTTGCCGGCTGGTTCGGCCCGCGCACGGCGACGACAACATCGCCGCGGCCGCGCCGGTCTGGGTTGACGCCAAATACCGTGATCGAAAACCCGCGATAGTCGGACGTGACGGCGATTTCGTCTTCCGTCACCGCTGCCGGCAAGTCTTCTGTCGGCGCTTGTGCGAAAGCGACCGGCGCAAACAACAGCGCGAACGCGAGGAGCAGGGCGCGCATCATCGGCCCGTTCCGAGCACGAAGAGTTCTTCGGGGCGCACCACCAGATCGAACACAAATTTGAGGCTGGAGAGCACGAGAAGCCCGCCCAGCAAGGCGCGCAATTGCTCCGCCCGCAGCCGCGCGCCGAGCCGCGAACCGAACTGTGCGCCCACGACGCCACCGAGCATCAGCAGCGCCGAAAGCGCGATGTCGACCGTTTGCGTTACGCTCGATTGCAGGATCACCACCAGCGTCGAGACGATCAGCACTTGAAAGAGGGACGTGCCGATCACGACGTTCGTGGGCATGCGCAACAGGTAGATCATCGCGGGAACGAGAATGAAGCCGCCGCCCACGCCCATGATCGCCGCCAGCGCACCAATCATCGCGCCCAGCACGAGCGGGGGGATCACGCTGATGTAGAGCCCAGAGCGCGGGAAGCGCATCCGGAGCGGCAGCACGTGCGCGATCGCGCGCGCGCCCGCGGTTACGGGCGAGCGGCCGGCCATGCGTTTGCCGCGCAAAGCCGCGACGCTTTCCATCAGCATCAGCCCGCCGATCGTGGCGAGAAACACGACGTACAGCAGCATGATGACAACATCGAGCTGCCCGACGCCGAGCAAGTGCGAGAACAGCGACACGCCGAACACGCTGCCCACGACGCCGCCCGTCGAGAGCAGCAGCCCCATGCGCCAATCGACGTTGCGGCGCGAGATCTGCGGCAACAATCCTGACAACGACGTGGATGCGATCTGGCTTGCGCCCGTCGCCACCGCGACAGGGGCGGGCACGCCCACGAAGATCAGCGCAGGCGTCATGATGAAGCCGCCGCCGACGCCAACAAGGCCGGACACAAACCCGACCGCTCCGCTCACCAGAATGATGAGCAGCGCGTTCACGGGCATTTCCGCGATCGGCAGGTAAATCGACATCATGTCCGAGTTCAGACACGGCGTGAGAGGCCGCGTGTCCCCGGTGGTGTTATGCGAAAGCGCGCCGCCGAGGGCAACGCGCTGACGCGGGCGTTATGTGGCCGGTGCGCGCTGGGCGCCTGCGGCCCACGGACGCGGGCCGAATTCGCCGTTGGCCCGGGCGCTCGCCGCGCGCGGGCGGAACGCGCCAGCGCGGGCGCGGGCTTGCTCCACCTGGATCGGCTGCAGCGAGGCTTCGAGCGCGTTGGCGCGTGCGCCAGCGTCTTCATCGCCCTGGCGGGCCGCGACCAGATACCAGAACAAAGCTTCGGAGGGGTTGGCCCCCACACCGCGGCCCTGCTGGTAGAGGACGCCGAGGTTGAACTGGCTGTCGGCGACGCCGAGCTCTGCCGCCTGGCGGAACCAGCGGAACGCAGCGGCCTCGTCGAGCGGGGCGCCTTCGCCGCGCGCGAAATAGACGCCGAGATCGTGCATCGCGCGGCGGTTGCCGGCGGCGGCGGCGCGTTCGGTCCAGGCGCGGGCCTGGGTGAGATCGGCCGGCACGCCTTCGCCACGCTCGTAGAGCTTGGCGAGGCGATATTGCGCCATGGCGAGGCCTTGGTTGGCCGATTGGCGGAGCAGCGTCACGCCATCGGGCGCACGGCCGGCGGCGAGGCGTTGCAACGCGAGTTCGTATTGCGCGACCGCGTCGCCGCGGGCGGCGGCGTTGTCGAGGGAAACGGCGCGGGGCGGCAGGGGCGCGGCGACCGTGGTGGCTTGCGCTGCGGCGCCCGTTGTCGGGCGAGGCGTGTAGCTCGCCATCGGGGTTGCGGCCGCGGGCGCAGCAGGCGCGGCGGCGGCGTGCGGCGAAGGATCGGTCGTCACCGGTGCGGCGGCCGGATCGGCGCCGTGGGCATCGGCCGCCAGCGGATCGGCGAGCGGGTCGACGAGGTTCGGGTCGGTCGTTGTCGCCAGCGGATCGGGCACGACATGCGCCGGCTCGAGCGCCTGAGGCTCTTGCGGGGGCTGCGCGGGGGCTGCGGTTTGGCCGTCGCGTTGGTTGTTCAGCACGTAAGCGCCGCCGGCGACCATCAGCGCGATCGCGCCGGCCGCGCCCCAGAGCACGACGCGACTTGAGCCGCGCAGCGAGTAGGCGGGCGGCGCCGTGTGATCGCGCGGGGCGGCCTCGGCCTCGGCCTTGGCCTTGCTCTTCGGCTCTTTCTTGGCCTTTACCGGCGTGGCGGCCGCTTGTGCGGCGCTGCGCGCCTTGGAGAGATAGTCGTTCTTGGCGGGCGCGGCGGCTTCGGCCGTCTCGTCATCGAACAGCGCTTCGTCTTCGAGCGTGTGCGTGCTCGCCGTCGACTCGTTTGCGAGCGCTTCGTCTTCCGGCGTCCAGAACGGATCGTCTTCTTCCGAAGGCGGGGGCGCTGCGGCGACCGCTTCGTCTTCCACGTCGAGGAAGGCGTCGGCGTCGTCGAGATCGTCGAACGCGGGCGGCGGCGGGGGCTCCGCGGCCTGCGGCGCTGCTTGTTGCAGCGGCGGCAGCGGGGCCGCGCGCACCGGCGCTTGCTCAGGGGGCGGCGCAAACGAGACCACCGGCTCGTCGTCGTTCAGATCGTAGAAGTCGTCATCGTCCGCGAGCGCGATGGGCGGGGGAACGGGCGCGCTGTGCGCGGGCGGCGGCGGTTCGGGCTCATCGTCGAGCTTCTCACCGAACAACGCCGTCGGGTGCAGGGCGGCTTGCGGCGCATCTTCCGAGCGGCGCGACGGCGTTGGGATGTCGTCGTCGGCTTCGTTGTCTTCCAGCGCCTGCAGACGCGAGGCGACCGTCGACATCGCGCGCGCCACCGGCGTCACGGCTTCGACCGACTGCGTCTCGACTTCGTTGAGACGATGCATCAGGCCGCTGATCGCGTCGGCGATGCGAGCGCTTGACCGCTCCTCGCTGTCGAGCACGCGCTCGCCGAGTTCGCGGGCAAGATGATCTTGGCGCTGGTTGAAGCGCTCGGCCATGCGGGCGACTTGCTCGCCCACTTGCTCGATGGCTTGGGCGCTGCGGCTCTCGACCGTCGCGAAGCGATCTTCCAGTCGCTCCGAAAGGCGGCCGACTTCGAGACCCATGCGGTCGAACGCGGAGGCTTCGCGGCGCTCGATCTCTTCGAAGCGGCCTTCGAGCGCGCGGGCGAGGCGCGAAACCTCTTCGCGCACGGCGCTGGCGCCGACTTCGCCGGGCTGCGTCGTTTCAACGGCGCGGAGGCGGCGATCGACCGTTTCCGACATGCGCTTGATTTCAACCGAGATGGCTTCGATCGTTTGCGCTTGGCGGCGCTCGGCGGCGGCAAGGCGGCGGTTCACATCCGCCAGCGCGCCTTCAAGGCTATCGACGTGTTCGGCTTCGACGGCGCCTTCGCGGGCGAACGCTGCGCGTTCGACCAGTTCGGCGCGCAGCTCTTGCACCATCGCTTCGGTGCGCTGCGCCTCTTCGTTGATGCGGCTTTCGAGCAGCGTGCGCACGGCTTCGGTTTCAGCCGCGACGTCCGGGGCGGCGCCTTGCGCGGCGGTGCGGGCGTCGATGCCGGCGACGGTGGCTTCCAGCGTGCGGATCGCCTGGTTGGCCGTCGATTCCGTTTCCGCGATGCGCTCGGCGAGACGCTGAAGGCTTGCTTCCAGTTCGCTCGTTTGCGCGGCGCCATTGTGCGCTTCGAGGCGGCTCGCGATCTCGTCGATGCGTGCGTTGAGCGCATCGCCGGGGACGGTCGCTTCCAGGCGCGCAATGCGCTCGGAGATTTCGGTGTCGACTTGGCCGGAGCTGTCTTCCAGGCGGGAGAGGCGATGCAGGATCGCCGGGTCGGTGACGTTGTGCGTTTCCTCGATGCGCGTCAGGCGCGCGGCGACTTCCGGGTGGATCGCGCCGGAGTCGCGCTCAAGCCGGTCGAGCCGGTGTTCGAGCGCGGCCTGCATGGCTTGCACTGGCGAGAGATCGACCGCGCCGCCGCCATTGTTGTTTTCTTCGACCAGCTTCAGGCGCGCCGAGAGGCCGAGCTGCGCATTGCGGAGATCGGCGATCGCCGCGCCTGCCGCTTGGCGCAGGCCCGCCGTGCTTTCGCGCGCGCCTTGCTCTGCACGCTCGAGGCGATGCGCGAGCGCCGACTGGGCGGCGCGGATTTCGTTGGCGGCTTCCTCGACCGCGAGCCGCGCATGCGTCTCAGCGCCGGCGACGCGTTCGGAGAGGCCATCGTAAGCGCGGCGGAATTCGTTTTCACCACGCGTGACGCGGTCCGCGAGCGTTTCGTGCGACTTGCGAAGGTTGGTTTCCGCTTCAGCCGTGCGGCGCGCGAAGTTCTCGTGCAGCGCGCGGATCGCGTCGATCGCTTCGCTCGTGTTGTGCGCGGCTTCGCGGGCGGCGGCTTCCGCGGCAGCGCGCGCTTCGGCAAGGCCCGAGCCGACAAGATATTTCGCGTCGGCATCGACTTCCTCGATGCGCTGCGAAAGCTCGAGCGTGCGCTGATCGAGATCGCGCGCGACGGCGTGCGCGGTTTGCTCGGCACGGCGCGCCGTTTCTTCAATGGCGCCGACTTGGCGGCCCAGTTCGTCGCGCGCGTTGGAGATTTCGTGCGTGGCGACGTCGAGCGCTTCACGCGACTGGCGCGCTTCGGTTTCGGCGTCGGTCAGCCGGCCGGAAAGAATCTCACCGGCGGCGCGGAAATGATCGAGCGCGTCGGAAACGCGGTCGGCGCTTTCGCGCGCGACAATCTCAACGTCATCGACGCGTCCGGCAAGGCCGAGGACGGAGCGGTCAATCGTCGAAACGGCGCGATCGAGGCCGGTGACGGCGAGTTGCGTGCGCCGTTCGATGGCGTCCACGCGTTGATTGGTGCGGGCAGGGTCGGCGTTGCGCGTCATGTCGGCCGGCGCGGTCAGCAGCCAATCGTCCATGTCGTCGATCGATTGGGAAGAGACGACGCGCGTTGCGCGCGGGCGCAATTGTTGCTGCGAGCGCGGTGGTGGTTGTTGGCCTCCGCCGTCGCCCAGCCCGCCTTCTTGATTGAGCAGCGCCTGGTTGAGGTATTCGCCAAGGCTCATGCCCTGGCGCGCCGCGGCCTCACGCACCGCTTCGCGCACCTTCGGGTCGATGCCCTTCACGCTCCAGGATTGTGCGCTCATCTCGCCCTCTCGGTACGGATCGCACGACACGATCTGTACACCGCCCCAATCGCGCGCGCAGAATCACGCCGCAATGACAGTGTGGAGGAGACTCTTTCCGGTGTTAATGACGCGTAAAATGGTGAACGCGTTCGCAATCTAATACGCGCCGCAACGCGTGCTTGTGATGTTGCGATGCGCGAACGATCCTTGCGCTACGGGGCAGCATTCGTTGCGGGGCCGATCTCGACGATGCCGTCGTAACGCAATGCAGCGCCAACCAACGGAATGTCTTCGAACGGGCGCAGCTTCACCCGCACGCCCGGTTGCAGACTCGTTTCTGCGCGCAGCGAAATCGTTTCGTCATCGCGAAGACGCGCGCCGAGCGGGCGCCACGTGAAGCCGGAGAGTCCGACAGGCGCACGCGCCGCGTCTGGAGCCGCCAGCGCAACAATCCTGTGGTCAGCCGGCGCCGTGCCTGTGGATTGCGTCGCGAGCGCCGCCTCGTAGCTAGCGGCCCGCGCTTCGCCCGCGCTTTGGGTCTCTTCCGGCGATTGATCGCCGCCCGGCGCGCCGGGGCCGAGCGCCGCGAACCTGGCGCGCCCGCCGCCGGCTGCGAGCCGCCGCGTCAGGGGCTGAAGGCGCCCCGCCATGCCTTCCTCTGCGGCAAGCAGCACAAGGCCGCCGCGCGCCGCCGCCAGGCACCCGAGCGCTCCGGCGCCGGCCGCCGCCTCATCGCCCAGGCCATCGATCAGGATCACGCGGTTCTCGGCGCCCGCAAACAGGGCCTCGGCTCCCTCGATTGGCGCGCAAGAGAGGTCGGGCCCGGCCTGGGTCATCGCCCGGAGTATTGGCGCCGACCCGGCCAGGAACAGGCCAAGCAGAATGGCGGCCGCGAGAGACGAGGCCCTCACGCGCCCGTGTCCCAGGGAGGGTGCGAAAAGTCGCACATCGATGTTGACGCCCGCGTCACCTTATGCAGAAACTGGAGCTACAGCTTTATACCAGGGGAGGGGTTAGCCCCTATGGCGAAGACAGATCGCACTTATTCCATCTCTGAACTCGCGCGTGAATTCGGCTGCACAGCCCGCGCGCTGCGGTTCTACGAAGACAAAGGGCTCCTCAGCCCGCGCCGCGACGGGCTCACGCGCGTCTATTTCGCACGCGACCGCGCCCGCCTCACGCTTATCCTTCGCGGAAAGCGCGTTGGCTTGTCCTTGATCGACATCAAGGAAATCCTCGATCTCTACGGCAGCGACGAAAAGAACGTCGCGCAGAACGCCGTGGCGCTGAAGAAGTTCAAGAGCCGCATCGTGGCGCTTGAAGCGCAGCGTGAAGACATCGACCAAGCCATCGAAATGCTGCGGGACGGGATCACGCGCATGGAAGCGGCCAACATCACGGTCGACGCCGCGCCCGCCACGCCCGCGCGCAGCGCCAAGGCCAAGCGCCTCGAAGACGCGCATTGATCGATTAAAGGCTTCGCGCCAAAGAGGGGCTCCGCAAGGAGCCCCTTTTCATTTGGGGCGGGAGAATTTCGATGCCGGTCTATTCCGCGCCTCTGCGCGATTATCGCTTCCTGCTGCGCGACGTTCTCCAGATTGACCGGTACGCGAACCTACCAGGCTTTGCCGATGCGCCGCTCGACGTCGTCGACCAAATTTTGGAAGAGGGCGCGAAGTTCTGCGAGGGCGTGCTTCAGCCTCTCAACGTCGTTGGCGATCGCGAAGGCTGCACGCGCCATCCCGATGGCTCGGTGACGACGCCGACTGGCTTCAAAGAAGCGTACAAGCAAATGATCGAAGGCGGCTGGCCTTCGCTTGCGTCCGATCCGAATTATGGCGGCCAGGGCCTGCCGCGCATCGTCAATCTCGCGTTCAACGAGATGGTGTCGAGCGCGAACATGGCGTTCGGCATGTATCCTGGGCTCAGCCACGGCGCGTACGAAGCGATCCTTCATCACGGCTCGCAGGCGTTGAAAGACACGTATCTGCCGAACATGGTGACGGGCGCGTGGACCGGCACGATGAACCTCACCGAGCCGCATTGCGGCACCGATCTTGGCTTGCTGCGCACCAAGGCCGTGCCGCAAGCGGATGGCTCCTATCGCATCAGCGGCCAGAAGATCTTCATCTCGGCCGGCGAACACGATCTGGCGGAAAATATCGTCCACCTTGTGATCGCGCGCATCGAAGGCGCGCCGGCGGGCACCAAGGGCATCTCGCTCTTCATCGTGCCGAAGTTCATGGTCAACGCCGATGGCTCGCTCGGCGCGCGCAACAAGGTCGTCTGCGGCAAGATCGAAGAGAAGATGGGCATCCACGGCAACGCGACCTGCGTGCTGA